>NZ_JAWOUH010000003.1:0-141941 GCF_033339295.1 Vibrio sp. 704
GGACGGATTCGAACCATCGAAGGCAGTGCCGGCAGATTTACAGTCTGCTCCCTTTGGCCACTCGGGAACCCCTCCAGAGGATTTTTATACTTAGTAAGATGTTTTCCCAACTCATCTCCCAAGTGCGGAGCGAATCATAGCAAACTCGCTCAGGCTGTAAAGCGTTTTTCTTACGTTTTTACGTTGAATGCTGTCTTTTTGGGCAAAGATGGTAGAAAGTCAGCGTTTTGTTTGTCCTTTGAACAGAAGAGAAGCGCGCTTTTTACTTGAATTTACACTACTTGACGTTAAACACCGTATCTACTGATAAACTGTAAGCAGTTTAATGACATAAGTTTATTCGTTTAGAAGTCAATATCATGAGCATGAAAGCCACGTTATCGTTATCTGTTTTAACGCTTTCTATATTACTGAGTTCTCCATCGGTTTGCGCTGCGATGCGAGGAGGCTCAGCGGTTACCGTTGTGACTGAACAAGTAGAAACGCACGAGATCAATCAATCCTTAACTCTTATCGGCAAATTAAAGGCAGCGGAGTCTGTGGTTGTCGCATCGGAAGTCGCCGGCAAAGTGAATCAAATCGCTGTTAAAGCGAATCAAAATGTCCAGCAAGACCAGCTATTAATTAAGTTAGATGACGATAAGGCTCAAGCCGCTTTGATTGAGGCAAAGGCGTATCTAAAAGATGAACAGCGTAAGTTAAAAGAGTTCCAACGTTTGGTTAAGCGGAATGCGATTACTCAAACTGAAATCGATGCACAAAAAGCCAGTGTTGAAATAGCACAAGCGAGGCTTGATGCTGCTCAAGCCAATTTAGCTGACCTCCATATTACTGCCCCATTTTCTGGCACTGTTGGTTTTATCGATTTTAGCCGCGGCAAAATGGTCAGTGCGGGTACTGAACTTTTGACGTTGGATGATCTTTCCGTCATGGAACTGGATTTACAAGTACCGGAGCGCTATTTATCGATGCTTTCTATTGGTATGGAAGTCATCGCTAAAACCAGTGCATGGGGTAGCCAGACCTTTACTGGTCAAGTCACAGGTATTGATACGCGGATCAGCGCCGAAACACTGAATCTTCGCGTGCGTATTGAGTTTGATAACCCAGAAAATCAATTGAAGCCGGGCATGTTGATGAACGCTTCACTAGCATTTCCTGCTATTAAGGCGCCAATCATTCCTGTTCAAGCACTTGAATACTCCGGAACTAAACGTTTTGTATATGTAATTGATGAAAATAACAAAGCTACTCGTCAAGAAGTGTCGCTAGGTGCTCGTGTTGGTAACGAGGTGGTGATCGAATCTGGTGTTGAGATTGGTGACAAGATTGTGGTTCAAGGCATTGTTAACATGCGTGATGGTGTCGAAGTGAAAGAAATTGTCGCGCCACTAAAAGCGAACACCACGGATGTGACACGCAATGACAGTGAATCGGATGAGGAAGAAAACTAATGTTACTGTCCGACGTTTCAGTTAAACGCCCTGTCGCGGCGTTGGTTCTGAGCATGCTGTTGTGTGTGTTTGGCTTTGTGTCATTCACCAAATTAGCCGTTCGTGAAATGCCTGATATAGAAAGCCCAGTCGTTTCTATCAGCACGCGTTATGAGGGTGCATCTGCGACTATTATTGAAAGTCAAATTACCTCCGTTTTGGAAGACCAGCTTTCTGGGATCAGTGGGGTTGATGAAATTAGCTCCACTACTCGTAACAGCATGTCGCGTATCACGATCACGTTTGAGTTAGGTTACGATCTCAACACAGGTGTGAGCGACGTGCGTGATGCCGTAGCTCGTGCTCAGCGCTCGCTACCTGATGAAGCGGATGACCCTATTGTTTATAAGAACAATGGCTCGGGAGAGGCGTCGCTCTACATCAATCTCAGTTCTGCAGAGATGGACCGTACTCAATTAACGGATTATGCCGAACGTGTATTGATGGACCGCTTTAGCCTGATCTCTGGGGTTAGCTCCATTGATCTCTCCGGTGGTTTGTACAAGGTCATGTACGTGAAGCTTAAGCCAGAACTAATGGCTGGACGTTTAGTTACAGCTTCGGACATTACATCAGCTTTACGAAGTGAGAACCTAGAAAGCCCAGGTGGTGAAGTTCGAAACGACTCAACAGTAATGTCCGTGCGTACGGCTCGTACTTATAACACGCCTGAAGATTTTCAATATCTTGTCATAAAACGCGCAAGCGACAATACACCTATCTATTTAAAAGATGTAGCAGATGTCTTCATTGGTGCAGAAAACGAAAATTCAACCTTCAAAAGTGATGGTGTAGTAAACATCAGTCTTGGTGTGGTACCGCAGTCAGACGCAAACCCGTTAGAGGTTGCTAAGCTGGTTAGGTCTGAAGTCGATAACATCCAGAAGTTCTTACCAGAAGGTACACGCCTTGCGATAGATTACGACGCGACAGTGTTTATCGAGCGTTCAATCGAAGAGGTGTACAGCACGCTATTTATCACGGGCGGCTTGGTGATTTTGGTATTGTACATTTTCATCGGCCAAGCTCGTGCAACCTTAATTCCTGCGGTTACTGTACCTGTTTCTCTGATTTCGTCGTTCATTGCCGCGTACTACTTTGGGTTTTCTATCAACTTGATCACCTTGATGGCGTTGATATTATCGATTGGTTTGGTGGTTGATGACGCAATTGTGGTTGTAGAGAATATCTTCCACCATATTGAACGCGGTGAATCGCCATTACTCGCCGCATATAAAGGCACAAGAGAGGTTGGTTTTGCTGTTATAGCAACAACATTAGTGCTGGTGATGGTGTTCTTACCGATCTCCTTTATGGATGGCATGGTAGGTCTACTATTTACAGAGTTTTCTGTATTGCTGGCTATGTCGGTCATATTCTCCTCTTTGATTGCCCTGACGCTGACGCCTGTATTAGGTAGTCAGATTTTGAAAGCGAATGTAAAACCAAATCGATTCAATGAAGCAGTTGATCGCTTGTTTAGCAAGCTTGAGAGTGGCTATCGCGCATTATTGAAAGGCGCATTAAAAGTACGTTGGGCTGCTCCCCTGGTGATTCTAGCTTGTTTGGGCGGTAGCTATTTCTTGATGAATCAGGTACCGGCCCAGCTGACCCCACAAGAAGATCGCGGTGTGATATTCGCGTTTGTGCGAGGTGCAGATGCTACGTCGTACAATCGTATGTCAGCCAATATGGATATTGTCGAAGACCGATTGATGCCATTACTAGGGCAAGGTTATCTGAAGTCATTCAGTATCCAAACGCCAGCGTTTGGTGGCCAGGCAGGAGACCAGACAGGCTTTGTGATCATGATTCTAGAAGATTGGAACGAACGTGATATCACGGCTCAGCAAGCCCTTAACAAAGTACGGAAAGAATTGGCGGGTATCCCAGATGTTCGAGTGTTCCCATTTATGCCAGGTTTCCAAGGTGGTTCGAGTGAGCCAGTTCAGTTCGTATTAGGCGGCTCTGATTACGATGAGCTCGTTGTTTGGGCTGAAATGCTAAAGAACAAAGCAGAAGAATCACCAATGATGGAAGGAGCAGAGATAGATTACTCGGAAAAAACGCCTGAGTTATTGGTTACAGTTGACCGACAGCGTGCCGCAGAGCTAGGAGTCAGTGTTAAAGACATTTCTGACACCCTAGAAATCATGCTCGGTGGTAAAAGCGAAACGACTTATGTTGAGCGTGGCGAAGAGTACGATGTGTATCTTCGCGGTGATGAAAATAGCTTTAATAATGCTGCAGATTTAAGTCAGATTTATCTACGCACGAATAGCGGTCAGCTAGTGACGTTAGATGCGGTCACAAAAATTGAAGAAGTGGCGGCCTCTATTCGTCTTTCTCACTACAACAAACAGAAGTCCATCACTATTACTGCCAACCTGTCGGAAGGTTATACATTAGGAGATGCGCTGAATTACCTAGACCAGGAAGCCATCGACAACTTACCGGGTGACATTTCGGTGAGTTATTCGGGGGAGTCGAAAGACTTTAAAGAGAACCAAGCGAGTGTTGCTGTTGTGTTTGCATTGGCACTACTAGTGGCGTATCTCGTGTTGGCGGCTCAGTTTGAAAGCTTCATAAACCCGTTAGTGGTCATGTTTACGGTGCCGATGGGTGTATTTGGTGGCTTCCTTGGTTTGGTTATTATGGGCCAAGGTATGAACATTTATAGTCAGATCGGCATGATCATGTTGATTGGCATGGTGACGAAAAACGGTATTTTGATCGTAGAATTTGCCAATCAGCTACGTGATCGTGGCGTTGGGTTTGAAAAAGCGATCATTGATGCTGCCGCGCGACGTCTACGTCCAATCTTGATGACTGCGTTTACCACACTTGCTGGCGCAATTCCGTTGATCGTATCGACAGGGGCGGGTTATGAGAGCCGTATTGCCGTGGGTACGGTTATCTTTTTCGGGATGGGGTTTGCGACATTGGTGACCTTGTTTGTTATCCCGGCAATGTACCGATTGATTTCGGCGAAAACACAAGCACCAGGTCATGTAGAAGCAGAGTTAAACAAAGCAATTAGCCATGATACGAAGGGCCGTATAGCGCACCCTTAAATCAAACGTTAAAACATAAAAGCCGAGGTAATAACCTCGGCTTCTCTTTATCGGTTTAAAGTTAGCTCGGAAGCGTTCGATTAGAAGCGTTTCCCTAGGCTGATTTGTACACCTTCGTAGCTGTCGTAAAAATCTTCAAAACCCATATCCGCGACATTATAAATGTACTCTGCGCGTAACCAGATATCTTTGCTCATATCCCAATGGACACCAGCACCGATGTTGAATAGCGCGCCTGAATCATCTGTGACTTTTTGTTCGTTTGGAACATACATTTCAGCTTGAGTGCCAAGCGCAGTTACGCGACCAAACAGTGACAGCGGCGTATCGCCTAAGTTATCACTTGTTACAACAGCAGACATACCTGCTTGGTAATAGTGAAGATCTAAGTCAGTTTTTAGAGCATCGTTCTTAAGTTCATTTTGTGAATAGCGCAGAACCCCTTCAAACGCGAGGTATTGGTTTACATGGTAACCCCAGCCAACTGTGATATGTGGTGTTGACCACTCATTGTCTCTATCCGAGCCGAAGTACGGTGTATCAAAACCAACGTTACCAGTACCCAGATAAAAATAAGATTGATGAGCTTGTTCTTGAGCAGCTAAAGTTGGCACGCTAATGGTCAAGGCAGACAATAATAGAATGGCGTTTTTCATAACTAGACGATAACCTTGGTAAAAGACCGTTGTAATGATTTGTTTAAATGTTAATTTAATCAATAGGATGGATGGTAATTATCATATCAGCTTTTATCAAAGGTAGTGATTTTAGAATGGGAATTGTTGCGCTAAAGCATACTTCTTACTCATGACTACCGACTAACTAGATATGGTGACGAAAGCTAGTTAAATAAGAGAGAAGGAAAGGAAAGTGGCTGAATTCAAATACAAAAACTTGACTCAAGAAGAACAAGATAAGTTAGACGCGGCGACATTTCGCCGTTTATTGGCGCATTTAGATGCCAACAAAGACGTACAAAACATCGACCTGATGATCCTTGCGGGCTTCTGTCGCAACTGCTTTAGCAAATGGTATAAATCTGAGGCTGAAAATCTCGGTTTGGATTTAGATATTGATGACGCTCGCGAACGTGTTTACGGCATGACTTACGATGAATGGAAACAAAATCATCAACCAGCGGCAACGCCAGAACAATTGGCTGCGTTTGAAGCGCGCCAGAAAAAGTAAAACCCAGCGATAAAAACAGCCCGCATGAAGTTGGGCTGTTTTTTTAAAGTCCAGTTTGCACGTTAAGCGTTAGTTGAGCCGCAACAAGCTGGCTCAACGCAACCTTTTGCTTGAATGACTTTGAGTTGAGCTAAGTAAGGTTGAATATCGCCGATGTTCTCTTTTACCCATGTTAAGTCATAATACGTATCTAGGTAACGCTCTCCAGAATCACATAGAAGCGTCACGATAGAACCCTTCTCACCGCGTTGTTTCATCTCACAAGCCAATTGCAGCACACCGTAAAGATTGGTGCCTGTTGATGCGCCGACTTTACGCCCAATCAGCTGAGATACCCAATGGGCGGTTGCCACACTGGCAGCGTCTGGAATTTTGCGCATCTCGTCAATAACACCTGCAATAAAGCTTGGCTCGACACGTGGTCGACCGATGCCTTCAATTTTGCTGCCGGTCTCACCTTTTAATGAGTGATTACCTGACTGAAAAGCATCGTAAAACACTGAGTTTTCAGGGTCTACCACGCAAAGCTTAGTGTCGTATTTTTGGTAACGAATAAAACGGCCAATGGTTGCTGATGTGCCGCCTGTTCCAGGACTCATCACTACCCAGCTAGGAATCGGGTGATCTTCTAACTCCATTTGGCTAAAGATAGAGTTCGCGATGTTGTTGTTACCGCGCCAGTCAGTAGCGCGTTCAGCATAAGTAAACTGGTCCATGTAGTGACCATTTAACTCTTGAGCCAAGCGTCGAGACTCGTCATAAATCTGATCTGAGCGCTCTACAAGATGCGCTTTACCACCGTAAAACTCAATTTGTTCAATCTTTTTACGTGCGGTGGTTTTCGGCATAACAGCAATGAACGGTAAGCCAAGCAAGCGAGCAAAATACGCTTCCGAAACGGCAGTGCTGCCTGAGGACGCTTCAATCACTGTGGTTTCAGGACCAATCCATCCGTTACAAATCGCATAAAGAAACAACGAGCGTGCCAATCGGTGTTTCAGAGAGCCTGTTGGATGCGTGCTCTCATCTTTTAGGTAGATATCGATACCATCAAGAGAAGGCAGTTCAAGTTTAAATAAATGAGTATCAGCAGAACGTTGGAAGTCTGCTTCAATTTTACGCACTGCATTGTTGATCCAATTGTGGTCAGTACACATGGCGTCTCTCCTTGGGAAATCGATAGATAAGTATTAGATAGGGATAATTTATCTATAATTTTCGAGAAAAACTTTGCTATTGTTACTCTTAATAAAGATTTTTGTAGAAAAATTTTCTACATTTTATGGGTTTATAGAAATGAGTTTAGATCGAATAGATAAGCAGCTGCTTGCTTTACTACAAACCGACAGCACCTCGTCATTAAATGACGTGGCTGAGCGAGTCAATCTTACTACAACACCATGCTGGAAGCGCTTGAAAAGGTTGGAAGAAGAGGGCTACATCGAAAAACGCGTGGCGTTGTTAAGTGCAGAAAAGCTCGAGCTATCTTTCATTGCATTTGTTCAGTTAAAAACGATTGATCATTCCGAAGGTTGGTATCACCATTTTGTTACAACTGTGAGTGACTTTCCTGAGGTAATGGAGTTTTATCGTATGGCTGGCGAGTATGACTACATGATGAAAGTACTAGTCAAAGATATGAAGTGTTTTGACGAATTCTATAAGCGGTTAGTTAATAGCGTAAAAGGGCTATCTAATGTGACTTCAACATTTGCTATGGAGTCCATTAAATACACAACAGAGTTACCAATCCTAAAATAACTCGCCCTATAAGAATTCTATCTAATGTTAATTCTACCTTTTAGTATTTTAAATGTTAAAAGGTAGTTTGATTATGCTTTTAAAACTATTTCCTATCAGATTTTCATAAATATAAACGATATTTATTCTCTCTTCTATTTTTCATTAACCATTTGTTTTTGCAGTCCATTAATCCCATATATCATAATGAAAGAAAAAATAACGCAATTTTTTCTCTTTCTTTTTCATGTTTTATTTTATTGAATATTAATTTTTACTAAATTAATGGAAGAGTTTGATTTAAACGTTTGCTTTTTGTGTTTTCATGTAATTTGGTCGCTATTTTTGAGTATTTGTTTTTAGGATTAATACAGTAGCAATTACTTAAGTAATAAAGTACTCAAAAATGGGGATAGTGATTAATAAAACATCGTATTATTATCGCCCCATCTTGTATGTAACAAAGTATTACTAAAAATGAACAGAAATTACTATTTGCTTTTTCTCGCAGCTTTACTCGCTGGCTGTGGCGGTGGGGGAGACTCTAAGCCGAACAATACGAAGACACCAACTACGATAACAAAGCAGAACCGTCCGCAATTAAAAGTGGAAGACACGGTATTGAAGTTTGAAGGAGTGGGAACGGTTACTGAAGCAAAACTGAGCAATGTACATGGGTCGGTATCTTACCAAGTCATTGATTCTAATCCGCCAAATGTCGTGAAAATTAATGACTCAGGAATACTACAAATTCTGCGCCCAGGAACGGCGACTATTCTTGCTACAGATAGTAGCTCTGCTTATGAATCTTCTGAAGCAAGATTTTCTGTCACTGTAGAGCGAGGCATCAATACTGAACTTTCAGTGAGTGATCTGAATTTCAATGCGATTGAGTCAGAAGGAAAAGCGTTGATCGTCCGTGGCCAAAAAGGCGAACTGAGTTATGAGGTAGAAAGTGGTCATAACTTGATTCGTGTTGATGATAACGGTTCGGTATATTCATTAGGTTCAGTTGGTCAGGCATCGGTGCTGATTACTGATTCAGGTAACGACTTTTACTTGCCGAAACAAGTTCGCGCTACGGTTAAACTGCATGCAGTAGCTCCGGGGCAATTACAGTTCGCTTTGCTTGAAGACGAGTATCGAGAAGGGTTGACGTTAGAACCAGTGCGTTTAGATAAAGCTCAAACGCAACGTATTTCTTACAAAATTATAAATAGCGTACCAGACAGCAAGGTGGCCGAGTTGCTAGACCCTGAAACGGGTTTGCTTCTTGTTCATAATGTTGGGCAATTAACGGTTGAGGCGACAGCAACTTACAGCGACGCGTTTCTGGATAAACAGCAAACAGCGCAATTTTTTGTGGATGTAAAACAAGGCAAGCGTCAAGAAATCAGCGCAGCGGATATCGTCACAACTTATGAGGAAGGTGGACGAATTTTCCCTAAGGTGACGAACGCCTACGGTGACTATGAGCTGAGAATCATTCGTGGTGAAGACGTTGTCGCTAAAACTGAAAATGGTGAAGCATTACTGATCAAAGGTGTTGGTGCTGCTGAAGTGGAAATTTACGAGCATGACATGCGTAATTATCCTGCAAGCAAAACTCGTTTTGATCTTGAAGTTAATCGCGCGCCTCATCCCGTTATAAAAGACATTGAAATGCCGCTTACCTATCAACCAAATCTTTCAATCCCTCTGGCGTTTAAAGGGCAAAAAGGTAACGTAAATCTAGTTAGCAGCTTACCTAATGGCTTACGAATGACTGACGGCAAGTTGGAGGTAGTGACTGCGGGTGAGTACGACCTTAAGTTTGAAGACGATGGTGGGGAGTTCTACCAACCTATTCAATTTAATGTCGTCATTAAAGTTGCAAAGGCTGAAGGCCAACCCATGGCAACGCACGATTATGACGTTGTATACAGCAACAAATACAGTTTTGATCTTCACCGTGATTTTGGTTTGAGTGCTGACGAGCAAATTGAGATTGTAGATAACTCCGCACCAGATGTTGTCGGTGGTTTTAGTGAAGGACGTCTCCATGTGTATAAAGCGGGTAAAGCGACGCTAACTGTGCGCAGAAAAGAGAGCGCGAATTATACTGTTGGTCCTGATCAAAAAGTCTACGTGACAATTTTGAGTGCGCCGAGCCGAATTGAAGTTCAATCCGATGTGGAAGAGATTTGGAAGGTTGGCCAAACATTTGTTGCGCCGAAAATCTCTGGTACGGTTGGGGAAGTTACGTACCGATTTGCAGACAACGCAGCAACAGATGTAGCTTCCTTAAACAGCCAAACGGGTGCCATGCAAATTCTTAACGCGGGTAGCACAAAAATTATTGTTTCGGATGCGGGGGACGACAAAGTGGATCCGGGTGAAAGTAGTTTCTCGGTCACTATTAAACAAGGCACAAACCCTGTATCGGTTACTTACCCAACGGTAGAATTCTCCGCTGGTAGTGTTATCTCACCAGTGATGAGTGGTGGGACTGCGAAGGCAAGTTACCGTCTTATTAACCAAAAAGATCCTGTGGTCGAGCTAGTTTCCCCTGACACGGGGCGTTTGAAGATTTTGCACGCAGGCGAGTACCAAGTAGAGGTTACTCTTACTGGACGCAACTACAAAGCTAAAACAATCGTCGTAAATGGCACTATTAACAAAGCGAATCACCCTGGTTTAAGTGCTTCTACAATGAAGGTGGAATTTGAACCATTTAAAAAGGTTAAGCTAGACTTTGGTACACCAATAGGAAACCGCAGCTATCAAATATCCAGCTCAACAATTAAAGGAGTCGCTTCATTAGATGTTGATAAGGAAGAGCTGACGTTACTTGACCTCCCACCAGTAAAAAGACGTTGGATTTCTCTCGACGTTTCGGAAGGAGAATCTCGAGATTACAAAGCGCTGGAAAGTAAGAAAGTCCAGCTGTATCTAAGCTTTGCAGATGAAGGTGTTGCGGATCAATATACATTGCTTGAAACTGAACAAACAGTATTGTTTAGCACGCTAAATGCACGTGAGTTTTCTAACTTAGAAGAAAGTGAGTTTGGTTTGATGAACGTTCGTTCAGTGCGTGAGCCAACGGACGAAGAATTGAAATTATACGGCAAAGGTAAGATTGCACTACTTGCATTCAAGCCGGTGGGTAACGATGACCAAACTCTAATAAAAGGAGCGTGGGTACACTTAGCTCGATTTGATGGATGTACATCAGAGCTGTTCGAAGATGATCTCAAGCCTTTTGAAGCAATTGACTATGATGACCCAGGGTACTGCACCAACGGCAGCACGATTCGTATGACTCGGTTCTTAATAATTGATGACTCGAAGATGGAAAAGGTAGAGTATGAGTTAGTAGCACCTGTGATTACTTACCGTCGTGGGGTTCGTGAATTTTTAGCAACGAATAAAGGTGGATTCTATGCCGACCCAAATGTCATTTACGGGAAAAGCGAATATGGTTACCCGAAATCACTTTACGAATGGTCGGTTATTAACATGAAGTATCAACCAAATTAATCATCGTTTGATACCCCTTAAAAAAGGAGTGCGGAACAGCACTCCTTTTTTCGTCTGGCGAACACGAGCTATTTCGTGTAGCGCATCACCCCTTCTTGCACGGCGGTCGCCACTAAGTGACCTTGCTGGTTGTATATTTCGCCACGGACCAACCCACGAGTATTGCTCGCCGTTGGGCTCTCTATCGCATATAGAAGCCATTCATCCATCTTAAACGGACGATGGAACCAGATAGAGTGGTCAATGGTGGCCACTTGAAAGTTAGGCGTCATTAATGAGACTTCATGTGGATGCATTGCTGTCACAAGGAATCCCCAATCGGATGCGTAGGCCAGAAGGTACTGGTGAATTAGCTGATTCTCTGGCATTTCACCATTAGCACGAATCCAAAGGTACTGTTTGGGTTCTGCTTTTTTGGGCTTCAAAGGGTTGATAACCGTAACGGGGCGAGTTTCGATTGGCTTTTCCCCGCAAAATGTTTTGCGTAAGCGTTTGGGTAGAAATTCTGCAATATGGCTTGCGAGCTCACTCTCTGAGGCAAAGTTTTCTGGACCAGGGATATCTGGCATTTCTTTTTGATGATCAAACCCAGGTTGATCGCCATGGTAGGATGCGGTTAGGTAAAAAATAGGGCGTCCATTTTGAATTGCCTTTACGCGTCTAGTGCTAAAGCTACGGCCATCTCTCAGATTTTCTACGTCATAAATAATAGGTTTTTCTGGATCGCCAGGGTACAAAAAATAGCTATGGAAGGAGTGTACCGTGCGTGTTTCTTCAACGGTGTAGCGCGCAGCAGAAAGTGCTTGCCCAATTACTTGACCGCCATAAACTTGAGGCAAACCTAGGTTTTCACTTTGGCCACGAAACAAGCCTTCTTCTAATTTTTCGAGTTGTAGTAGGCTGAGCAATTCTCGTAGTGGTTTACTCATTGTGTCTCCTCACCGTTGTCTTTCATTCCAAGTTACCTCAACAGCCTCACTCTTGTGAAGTGGCATAGTTAAGAACTATTGAGTAACTTAGAAATAGTATTGTTCCAATTATGAAACAAAATCAATTGTTTGATAAATTCTAACTCAGTCAAACTATTGTCAAATAAAGTGACAGGAAGCAGACAGTTTTATATTCCACACCTATAATTGCTTCGGTTTAATGCTCTTTTCGAGGAATATATGAAAAAAACACTACTACTTGTTACTTCTCTACTCTTTGGGGCTGCGTTAGTGGGTTGCCAAACTTCTCAAAATACAGAAATGGAATCTACAGAGGCGTCAATGAAGACGATTACAGGTACAGTGGCTTATCGCGAGCGGATTGCCTTGCCACCAAACGCAGTGGTTACTATTGCGTTAGAAGATGTGTCCTTGGCGGATGCGCCAGCAAAAGTGTTGGCGAAACAGACATTTGAAACGAAAGGTAAGCAAGTTCCTCTTTCTTTTGAGTTGAGTTACGACAGCAATGAAATCAAACCAAACCATCGTTACAGCGTTCGTGCTCGCATTGAGGTAGATGGAAAGCTGCGTTTTATCAGCGACACACATAACGGTGTTATTACTGATGAAGCACAAACTCACCAATTAGATATTCGTCTAGTTGGAACACGTTAATACGACGTACTAAGAACAAAAAATGGCAGCTTAAGGCTGCCATTTGTATTTTTTAAGTGAAGTTTTGCCAACTTCCGAGACTTCAATCCCTTCTGCTTCTAATTTCTTTTTTTGTCGCTCTAAGTCTCTGCCTTTTAAAGATATTTTTCCTTGGCTATTTACCACTCTAAACCAGGGGAGTTTACTGCCTTCTGGTAAGTTGCCCAGTGCTTTACCAACATGTCTCGCATAGCCCGGATAACCGGCCATTTTTGCAATTTCCCCATAGGTGGATACTTTTCCTTTTGGAATTTGGTGAATTACAGCAAAGATTTGCGCTAAAAATTGGTCCATACTCAAAAGTGTCTATTTTGGATTACTAAGGAATGGTAAACCATTGGACTTGTATATTGCTAACGGTTCTTAACCCTTGTGTTATCAGCGACTCACTTTGAAGAATTACATTTTCTGTTCTGTAGTGTCGTTGGTTGATGAACGTTAAACAGCATGAAGCAAACGCAAGCTAAGCTTGAATCTAGACCCTCTCAACGACTTTCAATCCCAGTTTTTGCCGTTGAGTTACCAAGTAGGTGGGGAAGCCAGGAGGCGCTATGATTTTATCGACACTTCAATTTTTCGTTACGACCTTACTCGCTGTTGTCTGCGTTCGGGCGATGAGTTTGAGCGAGGGTGACATTCCCGTTCTTGCACTTATGATCCCCGCGCTGTGGGTTCTGCCACAAGGTGGGTTCGCTGGCTTAGTATTACTGGGCGCGATGATGGCTTTTGGTGCGACACTCTCAATGCAGCCAATTGCTTTGTCGGTTGGTGTTTTGATCCTTTTCCCACTTTTAATGGTGGTATTTTCTCGTAGAAGCTCTTTAGGTGTGTTGCTCACCGCTGGTCTTATTGTACTTACACTGCAAGTTGGTCTTATGGTCACACAGCAAGGCGGTAAGCTGGATGGTTCTGCTTGGGTTACAGTGGTTCAAACCATTGCGGTTATGGCGATGTGGTGGTCGGCTGCGCATTGGACGCCATCCAATAAACACAGCTGGTGGCCGTTGTTTTTGTTGCTCCCATTGTGGATTGCAGGCCTACCGTACGCCGTTCTTATGGCGTTAAGTTTGACGGGAATGTTAGCGTCAATGGAAGCACTTGCGAAGCTTCAACATACCATTCGTTGGAGCAAATTATTATGTTGGACATTGCCGACTGTGGGTTTTGCCGCTTTAGTCGTCAGCCCGACCACGGATGTGCCAAACCCTGTTTTCGTGGTTTGGATCTGTTTGTTAGGGACGGCTTGGATGACTGACTATATTTTACGTAGTAGCGATGAACAGGCTGAATTATGAGTTTTTAGTCAGGTAAAAAGTGACATGTGCGGCAGAGTATCGAATTGGTTGTGGAACAAAATGGAGATTAGTATATGTTCTTCATTTCATATTTACTACACTTCCAATAATAATAACCACAATATAAGTGGTTGATTTAAGATAAGTTTGTCATGACAACTTTTGCTCGAACACTGTTGCTTTTTGCATGTTGCCTCTTGAGTTTGAATGTAAAAGCCGAAGCCCCTTTAATTGCTCATTATAAAGTCGCGACTGAAGCGGATGATGTCGTCACTCGTGTTCTTTTCAATGCTGCTTCAGAGGAGTTTGGCTTTACCGTTCAATACGTGAACTACTCCAGCTTTGATGCCATTCTAAATTCAGTAGCGAATGGGGAAGCGGACTTTGCTGCGAATATCACTTACACACAAGAACGTGCTCAACGTTTTAGTTATTCCCGCCCAACAAATATCGAATATACCTACCTCTTTGGCTTAAAAGATTCGACGTTGAGTGATATTTCGCGTGTTGGCGTCCCCAAAGATACAGTTTATGCCCAATTACTTAAACAACACTACCCTGAGCTAGAACAGATCTCTTATCAAGGTCACGAACAAGCAGTAACACTGCTACGTTCAGGTGCTGTGGACGGCGTTGTCGATGCCATTAACCAGCTCAAGCCGATGCTGATGGAGGGGTTTGACGCCAAGATGCTCAATGATCAGATTTCGATAAAGCCCGTATCCATCATCAGTAAAAAAGATCATCATCTTGAAGCGTTGGACACGTTCGCTACGTTTATTCACGGGGAAGCGGTGCAAAAGCAGCTTCGCGAAGAAATTTCCCAGTATCAATTTGAATTAAGGCGAGCAGCGTTGCGTGATTCTATTCGTTTATTGCCCCTTGATTTTAATGAACCAATACGGATTAAGCTCGAATCTATCTTTCCATATGTTGTATACAACGCAGATGGTAGTGTCGAAGGGATGACGGCTGATGTAGTCCTGAGAAGCTGTGAGATCTTGGCTTTAAACTGCTTGATCATTAGTGAGCCTGGTGAAAGCTGGGGTTCTATGTACCATGAGTTTATCCAAGGTAATTTCGAAATTTTGGCGCCGTTAACGGTCAGCCGTGAGCGGCGCGCATTTAGCTACTTTCCAAAGCCCCATTACGCGCCAGCATCGGTGATGGTCAAGCGTTTAGGTTACAAACCGAGCACATACTCTCATGTTTCACAGTTGATATCTGAGCGGATTGGCGTAGTTAAGGATGACTTTTTCGATCAAATGATGACGCAACTGTTACCGCTAAAAGAACTCAAACGTTATCGTACCCAACAAGAGCTCATTCAGGGGCTACTAAATGAAGAAGTCGATTACATTCCGATGGATACGGCGATGCTCAATCATTTTTTACGTCTCAGTGAATTGGTTCCGATAGAGCAGGATACCGCTATTGGAGAGTTTTATGAGTCACAACTCTCTGTTGGATTGGTCGTGAATGAAAAAGGAGCCATGCTTGCGCCTTTCTTCAGTCGAGCGATAGCGATGTTAGAAGTTGATAAGATCATTGCTCAGTACGATGTACGCCCAGATTGGCGTACCGCACTTGAATATGAGATTCGATTAGCGACGCAAACACAAGCTGTGTTTATCTTTGTATTATTGTTTGCTATTTGTGTTTCGCTTTATCTTTACCGTCAATCGAACACTGACAACTTAACAGGGTTAAGGAATCGTCGTGCGTTGCAAGTAAAGTATCGAAAAGGAGTAAACAAAGATCTATCCATACTTTACTTAGACATTAATCATTTCAAACGAATCAATGACACTTATGGTCATCGCGCTGGGGACGAAGTTTTACAACTACTGGCGCTAAAAATTCATTATGTCTGGTCGGGAAGATGTTATCGAATTGGAGGGGATGAGTTCATATTGCTGGGTTATCCAACGCAAGCCGAGTTAACTAGAGCAATGAGAGAGCTCAGTAGAATCGACGTGAAAGGCAAATTATGTAGTGATTTGGAGTCTATAAGTATCTCTATTGGTTTCTCTGCAAAAAGGGAACGGCACATGAGCTTAGAGCAAGCGATGCATTTGGCTGATGAAGACATGTACATGAGTAAGCAGTCCTCACGGCACGACTCCTCTTATCGTGACTGCACGGTTTCATCATAAAGGAATGAATTGATCGAGTTTTGTTCAAACGGTAATGAAATGATGAAATTCAAGGTTTTTGCTCTTGCATTATGAGAGCTGATACTGAATAATCGCCCCATCGATTGAGGCAAGACCTCTCGAAAAGAACTATGGGGCTCTGGTCCTCTCGCAACAATAGCTCGTGAACTCGGTCAGGTCCGGAAGGAAGCAGCCGCAGCGTGTGACTTGTGTGCCGGGATGTGGCTGGGGTCCCACCCTTTGAAAGCCCTGCGTTATCGCAGGGCTTTTTTCGTTTTTGAGCCTTCTTTTATTTTGGCTACGCTTGGTGTTCAACGTCTTCTGATGATCAAGCTTCTTGAGGTTATTTAGGTATAATTTATAATCTCATCCGCTCGATACCGAACTTTCGTGAAGATTGTTTAGGGTACACTCGCCGAATAACCATTTTCACCTGGGATACTTTAATGATTTCAAAAAACCAATTAAAACTGCTTCGTGCTTTAGGTCAAAAGAAACAGCGTAAAGCGCATGGCTTATTCCTAGTTCAGGGTGAAAAGAACGTACTAGAGCTAGCAAGTAGTTCATTGAAGGTGAAGCAGGTTTTTGCAACAGCGGCATTTCTCGAACAAAATGCTGGTACGCTAAATCGTTTTGATTGTGTTGAAGCATCGCTTGATGAATTGACCAAAGCGAGCACGCTTGTGAGCAATAATGCGGCCATTGCTGTGGTTGAAATTCCGAGTGTAAAAGAGCCTCAAGCGAAAGGCTTGATGATTGCGCTAGATGGTGTATCCGACCCTGGTAATCTAGGTACGATTATTCGTGTTGCAGACTGGTATGGCATCAAGCACATTATTGCGAGTACAGATTGTGCTGATCCTTATAATCCTAAAACGATCAGTGCGACCATGGGCAGCTTTGGCCGCGTACAAGTGAGTTTGGTGGATTTGCCAAGTTACTTGGAACACGCCAAATTGCCAGTATATGGCGCGTTTTTGGAAGGAGAGAGCGTTCATAAAACGGATTTCGCTGCTGAAGGTATTTTGTTGATGGGCAGCGAATCTCATGGTGTGCGCGAAGCCGCAGCAAAATTCGTGACAGATAAGATCACGATTCCGGCGTTTGGCGGTGCCGAATCACTGAATGTCGCGATGGCGACTGGCATTATTTTAGACAACATGCGCCGCCAACATAGCTAATGCAACAATTACTTAATAACAAAGCCAGTCTATTTGACTGGCTTTGTTATATTTATTGCCTAGAAAAATCAGCCTGGCTGAATCTTGCGTCTAACGAAATACAGTGAATGTTGTTCGGTGAGTTAATTTTGTTTTAGTTCAATAGGCTGTGCCTATAAATAAAATTACTCCTTTCCATTTAGTAAAATCAGGAAATTAGGCGACACTTATCTAAAGGCCGCAATAAAATGCCCTTAAGGAGATAAGAATGCATTCATTAAAAGTAAAAGATTACATGACGTTGCAAGCGGTGACTTTCACGAAAGATATGTCACTTTCGGCAGCTTTAAACAAAGTAATGCAAAGTGTCACACTAGGTGGCCCTGTCATTGATGAAAATGAAAAAGTGGTTGGGTTTTTATCGGAGCAAGACTTATTAGATAAGTTGGTGAAAGCAAGTTATCACTGCCAAGATACACATACGGTACAAGAGTGTATGCATGATGATGTCTTATCTGTTTCTCCAGAAATGTCAGTAATTGAACTGGCTGACATGATGAAAGTTGGAAAGCCGAAAATGTATCCAGTGGTGGATGGCAAAGGTAAGTTGGTTGGTGTTATCACAAGAAGAGACGTGCTGCGTGCCATAGGAATGACATTAAATGAGTGTTTTAAGCATCCCGTTTAACCTCTCTGTTTAAACTTTACGGAATATTGCTTTTAAACTGGTTTGGAAAGACGCTTCGGCGTCTTTTTTATTTTCTATCGCCGAACTGTACAAATTTATCTTGACCTTGGAGCTTACTCTAAGGTTTATCCTTAGCAATAGGTAAACCACCGATACCAATAAGGAAAAAATTATGTGTACAAAACATCAAGGTTGCCAATCTAGCAAAATCAAAACTGCGGTGCCGCTTGGTGCAAGCGAGTCATGCTGTGCGCCAGTAAAATCTTCGCTCAATATCTCTCAGGCCAGTGTTGATGTTTCTGAAAGCTCTTGCTGTAGTGGAGGAGGCTGCAGCGTTGACACAGGCGAGGAAGACGATCCCACAAGGGAGAGTAATTCCTCCGTTCGGAACGCTTGGCTTGTGTCAGGTATGGATTGCCCATCTTGTGCGCAAAAGCTTGAGAAAGCCATTACGTCTTTACAAGGCGTCAGCCAAGCCAAGGTTTTGTTTGCAACAGAAAAACTGGTCGTCGATTTTGATGGTCTAGAGCTGATAGCTACGATAGAGCAGACAGCCCAAAAAACGGGTTTCCCGCTCTCTTCACTTGATGCTCCAAAACCAAGCACTACAAAGAAAGGCTGGCTTGGCGTCATAAGAGACAACATCCAAATTCTCTCGATTGCTGGTGCAATGGCTACTGCGGCAGTAATTTCTAAGATCGACCCTCAAATAAGCGCTTGGTTATTCACTTTGACGTGTTTACTTGGTTTATACCCAATCGCGCTCAAAGCATTTAAGTTGGCGCGTAGCGGTACGCCTTTTGCGATTGAAACGTTAATGAGTGTAGCGGCGCTCGGCGCCTTATATTTAGGTGAAACCGCCGAAGCCGCAATGGTGTTATTGCTTTTCCTTATTGGTGAAAAGTTAGAAGCATATGCATCATCTCGCGCGCGAAGCGGTGTCCAGGCGTTAATGGACTTAGTCCCAGAAAATTCAATTTTAATTATTGATGGAGCGCGTAAAGAAGTACCAGCTGCTCAGCTTAAACCAGGGGATATCATAGAAGTCGCACCCGGAGGTCGTTTGCCTGCCGACGGTGTTTTGCAAGATGCGCTTGCGAGTTTTGACGAAAGTGCGTTAACGGGAGAATCTGTTCCCGTTGAACATCAAACCGGTGGCAAAGTGATGGCCGGGGCTGTGGTTGTCGATAAAGTGGTTCGCTTACAGGTGACTTCCCGTCAGGGCGAGAATGCGATAGACCGAATTCTTCATTTGATTGAAGAAGCCGAATCTCGTAAGGCACCATTAGAACGCTTTCTTGATAAATTTAGCCGTTGGTATACGCCGCTAATGATGCTGGTGTCTCTGATGGTTATCGTTACGCCGCCATTACTATTTGCCCAACCGTGGGAAACGTGGATCTATCGAGGACTCGCCCTTCTGTTGATTGCTTGTCCATGTGCATTAGTAATTTCAACGCCGGCGGCGATCACTTCTGGCTTGGCGGCAGCTGCTAAGCGGGGCGCATTGATCAAAGGTGGTGCGGCGCTTGAGTTGCTTGGCAAGGTTGAGTCTGTCGCATTTGATAAAACTGGGACACTGACGCAAGGTAAACCAGAAGTGACTGACGTCTTTGCTTTTGATATGGATGAAGACAAGTTACTTAGCCTAACTGCGTCAATCGAGGTTGGTTCAAGTCATCCTCTAGCGGTTTCTTTAGTTACCAAAGTGCAAGAGCAGGGGCTTACTATTCCTGAAGCGTTGGATAAAACCGCGCAAGTAGGCTCTGGTGTCACTGGTTACGTCGATGGAAAAATGGTCCAAGTGGTCACGCCTTCAAAGGCAGACTTTCCACTTTCTCAAGAAGCCAAAGAGCAAGTGGTTACGTTGGAACAACAAGGTAAAACGGTTGTCATTGTTCGTTACGATGACGAGGTCATTGGCGTGATCGCATGGCAAGATACATTGCGCTCAGATGCCCAGCAAGCCATCGCAATGTTGAAGGAACTTGGGGTCACGTCGGTGATGCTAACGGGTGACAACCCGAGAAGTGCAGAAGCAATGGCAAATAGAATAGGCTTGGATTATAAAGCGAGTTTGTTACCTGCAGACAAGGTGCATTACGTCGAGAAGCTATCACAACAACATACCGTTGCGATGGTGGGAGACGGTATCAATGATGCTCCAGCCATGAAAGCTTCGAGTATCGGCATTGCGATGGGAGGCGGTACGGATGTTGCGCTCGAGACTGCTGATGCGGCGTTAACACACAACCGGTTGATTGAGCTACCTGCCATGATAGAACTGTCGCGTGCGACGCTAAGTAACATTCGTCAGAATGTCGCGTTAGCGCTAGGTTTGAAAGGTGTATTCTTAGTGACAAGTTTACTTGGTGTTACTGGGTTGTGGGTTGCTGTATTAGCCGACAGTGGTGCAACAGCACTGGTGACATTGAATGCGTTGAGATTACTTCGTTTTGAGTCCAAGCAGATCAAATAACTGACCTAACCATTGATCCCACTCATTAATAGCCCGAGGCATTCGTGTATCGGGCTTTTTTAACCGTATTAACCTGATGCGATCAGACGTTTTTCTCGTCCTTGAAATCACGCATTGCTATGCAACAAAATGATCTAACGCCCCTTAAAGTGTGATCAATACCAGTTTTGTTTGAAATTTCATTTTCATTACATTTTGTCATTGTGATTGTGATCACTCTATGTTGGTGAAAGGTTCGCTACAGTGCATCTGTACCCAATAACTGATTAATGAGCTTATTGTTCATAAAATAAGCCACAATAAGGAGCGACTTATGTCTCAAGCTGTATTCCATTTAGGTGTTACTGAAGCTGATCTTAATGGTGCGACTCTAGCGATCATTCCTGGTGACCCAGCGCGTGTTCAAAAAATCGCAGAACAAATGGAAAATCCAGTATTTCTAGCAAGCCATCGTGAATACACGCTATACCGTGCAGAGCTAGACGGTAAACCTGTTGTGGTTTGTTCTACAGGTATTGGTGGTCCTTCTACCTCTATCGCAGTTGAGGAATTGGCACAGCTTGGTGTTCGCACTTTCCTACGTGTTGGTACAACGGGTGCAATTCAACCGCATGTAAACGTGGGTGACATGATCGTAACGACGGGGTCAGTTCGTCTTGACGGTGCGAGCCTACACTTTGCTCCTATGGAATTCCCAGCAGTTGCTGACTTTGAAGTAGCAACCGCAATGAAAGCAGCGGTAGAAGAGTCTGGCGCTACAGTTCACATGGGTGTGACTGCATCAAGCGACACGTTCTACCCTGGTCAAGAACGTTACGATACGTTCTCTGGTCGTGTTGTTAAGCGTTTCCAAGGCTCTATGCAAGAATGGCAAGACATGGGCGTACTTAACTTCGAGATGGAGTCTGCAACACTGCTAACAATGTGTGCGAGCTCTGGTTTAAAAGCGGGTTGTGTGGCTGGTGTTATCATCAACCGTACACAAAAAGAGATTCCAGATCATTCAACTCTGAAAGAAACGGAAGCGCGTTCAATTAAAGTGGTTGTAGAAGCAGCGCGTAAAATGCTTTAAGCCGCTATAGTTGGCATTTAAACAAACAGAAAAAACCAGAGGCTAACCTCTGGTTTTTTTCTACTTATAGAAATGCGTACAGCTAAAATTTAGGTATAAAAAAGCAGCATTAATGCTGCTTTTTATCGTTGTGAATTTTAGCTTTTCTTAATGGCACTATATCTCGTCTGAACCGCCCGCGTCTTTAAACCAAGCAGTTAAGTGCGTTCTTAAATCTTTAAGCTCATCAGGGCCAATCAGGGCTAGCCCTAAGTCTTCAGCACGAGTAATGTCATTGTGACGAAGAGGACGGAAGCTCACCAACATTGCGCGCGCTTGTAAGCCACCTAATAGATCGCGAAGCGATTCTAACTTATATAAAGTATCGTCGCCGTCATCTCTCATGCCTTTGGTTTTGCATTCGATGATGTGCAGCTTGTTGTTTACAACTGTTGCGACATCTAACTCATTGCGTACTTCACTTTCACCAAGTTTGCGATAAACCTGAACATTTAACGATCGATCTTGGATCGTCGGCATGGTGTCTTGGATTTGCTTCACGGTGCTGTGAACCAAAGTTTCTAACCACTCACCGTTTGAAAAGCGTCGAGCATCTTCATCTGCAAACGTTAAAACGCCATTCTCATAGGTGGCGATTTCTGCTTCTACTAAATCTGAAAGCAACATGTTGAGCTCACGGTAGCCCTGCTGTTTTTCGGAGAGCTCGACATCAAGCTTTTGTTCTTTGCGGCATGTGGTTGCAAGGTAGTTAAGTGTTGCTAGACCTGGCCCAAGTTCAAGCGCATTTGAGGCCCATCGTTCACCAAGTTCATACAATTTTTTATCAAGAAGAGGTGGTAAATCAACGTGGTGAAACTCGCCGCGTGCACCAAAGATAGTGAGGTAATCTGCAATCGTAATGTGATCTTCGACTTGGGTATCTTCTTTGCCATCAGGGTATAACCAACAAAGCTTATCGCTACTAGGCTCAACCACAAAAATTGGCCAGCGATAGGTACGGAAAACTTCGTACACCGACAACAAGCGATGACGAAGACCACAGCTCGCGTTCAATTTTACATCTTCGCCGCGTTCATGGAGATCTTTTGCCAGTTTTTGAATTGCTTGTTTGATCAGAGATGTATTAACAGCGGATGGAATTTCAAAAAATTCAGAAGTAATTTCTCGTTGATCTAAAACGGCACTCAGTCGGTCAAATATATCTAACTGGCTCTTGTCTCCGATGAAGACGATATGTGTGCTTAGCGTACGATTATCTAATAGAGGAGTGACCAATCTCACTGGGTCTTGGTCGATAATACCAACATGAACAGCCATAGATTTTCCTTTTTATGAGGCCGCTCGAAAAGAGTTGTGCAAGGGGATGAGCTGGCCTTATTAATCATATGTAGACATGGCCGACAAAAAACAAGGGCGACTTAACAAAAAGTCGCCCTTATACAGTTGATTGCACTAATTAATACTCTTAATTATAAAGTATTTATAACTTAAAGCGGTGGACCAATTCATTTTGCTGATGAGCCAAGTGGGTCAGTGATTCACTGGTTTGTGCGATACTCGACATGGCTTGGAAACTTTCATCGGCGATGCTGTTGATATCTTCAATACTGCGAGCAATGTCTGTTGATGTTTCACTTTGCTCTGCTGCTGCTTGTGAAATGTGCGTACTCATTTGGCTGATCTCAATGATTAGCGCCTGGATCTCTTCCATTGAGCTGTTCGCTTTTGACGCTTGCTCAACCGACATCTCCATATCGCTCATACAGCTTTGTATGACTTGGTTCGCCGATTGCGAGCTAGATTGCAGATTACTGATCATGGATTCAATTTCAGTGGTTGATTGAGTCGTTCTTGATGCGAGTACTCGTACTTCATCTGCCACTACCGCGAAGCCGCGACCTTGTTCACCAGCGCGAGCCGCTTCAATTGCCGCGTTCAATGCCAGTAGGTTGGTTTGCTCCGCAATGTTGCGGATCACATCAAGGATAGACCCAATTTGACCACTCATTTTTTGTAGCTCAGAAACTGCGGAGACCGATTCGTTCAAACGTGTTTCTAGTTGATTAATGGTTGAGATGTTACTGCTCATAACATTTCTGCCTTCTTCAGAGGCAGATTCGACGCGTTGCACCATTTCTAGCGAGCCTTGCGCACTTTGCGCGACTTCCTGCACTGAATGAGACATTTCTGTCATCGCGGTAGCGACGTTTGCCGTTTGTTCGCGTTGAGAGCTCAATTTAATTTGTGCTTGCGAAGAGGTGCGTTCGTTGGTTGTCGCGGTTGACGATAGGTTTTCTGACGCTTCGTTGAGTTTCACCAAGATCTCGTGAAGGTTGTCGGCGAGTGAGTTAATGTGTCCACTCACACGGCTGAATTCGTTGTTATAGCGAATGTCGATACGCTGTGTCATATCTCCTTCAGTCAGGCTTTCTAACACTTTTAGAATACGAGTCAACGGTTCGCGAACGCTTTGTGCGATGTGGTAGCCAATCGCTGTCGCGAGTAAAACGACAATAACGCCAATGATGATGGCTTTCGTTACACCTGCCGAATATATGTCACCAGCATCTGCCAATGATTCATTGAGCTTATCTGTTGCGGTTGTCGTGAATTGCTCAAGAATCGCCATGGTTGAATCCACTTTATTTGCTAGGTTGGCGATATTGTTATACAAAGCGGCGCGAGCATTGAGGTAATTATTATGTTGGTCTAGCACACCGCCACGCATACCAACGTCACGAGTAAATTGCTCTACAGATTCGCCAAAAGCTTTTTCTAGCTCAGGAAGCTGAGTCACCAACCCGCGGAATGCGTAATTCAAGTGCGTTACTGCTTTGCGGTTTTTAGCTACGGCTTGCGTAACAAACTCAGGGTTGGAACTGGCGAGGGCATCAGAGGTAATTACTTCGGCATCTTTTAACTTGATAAAGTAGCTCTTTGCCATGACTTTGACAGAAATGCTGGTTTGATCTGCCACATATTCTTTAAGACCAACCGAAAGTTCGGTATTCAGTTTTTGGAAGCGGCGTGAGGATTTTTGCACTTCTTCTTGAGCCGCAAACATTGCTTCGTAGTTGTCCATGGCCTCTAGAGCTTCTGTAAAATAGCTCTGCTCTAACGTTTTTAACTGTGAAAACGGTTCGGCAAGAGAAGGGTAGATTTGGCTTGCGGTTTTCAGTTGAGCCAATGTGGATTCGAAGCGCTGTTGAGATCTAGCAAATTCCTGACGCATTTCATCCATGCGTTGTTTATTCTCTGTCGTCAGGAAGTCTTTAAATGATTTGTCGGCAGAAAGCAGCTCAACACTGGTTTGATTAGATAACGATACCAACGGTAGGGATGATTTAGAAACCGTGCCAAATTTTCCGTGAATATCACTCATTCCTCCCATCATAATGGCAATTGTGACGGCAAATAGGATGATGATCAGTGCAAAGCCGGCATACATCCTTTTAATAACTGAACCTCGCATAAGTGAGCTTCCTCTCCCAAAAATAGACAAGCTACCCAAGTATTTTTGAATTTACTTGGGTATAAAAATAATAATTGTCTTAAAAAAGTAACAAAATTCATTGGATTGTATTCAGTTTGTGATGCGCATTTTATGACGCACACGACAAAAAAAGCTTCGTTAATTAGCATTTGATTAATAATGTTAAGTGAACACTGTTTTTATTGAGCTCCGCTTTTGGTTGGCGCATACTAATTGGGGTCTAATTACGTTTATAAAATGGAGTCCTCATGGCGGAAGAAACGATCTTTAGTAAAATTATTCGCAAGGAAATCCCTGCCGATATCCTTTATCAAGATGATTTGGTGACTGCGTTTCGCGACATTAACCCTCGCACACCAAGCCATATTCTCATTATTCCGAATAAACTGATCCCAACAACGAATGATGTAGAAGCTGAAGATGAAGCAATGATGGGGCGTTTGTTCACTGTTGCTAGAAAGTTGGCGAAAGAAGAAGGTATTGCTGAAGACGGCTATCGCCTGATCGTTAATTGTAATCCACATGGTGGCCAAGAGGTTTACCATATTCACATGCACCTACTAGGCGGCCGCCCTCTAGGTCCAATGGTATTGAGCTAAGCTTTTAAAAGTGGGTGGCGATTCACCCACTTCTTTTTCCTGTCGAATGACACATTTGTGGAGATAAATGTGAAACTAGGTGTAAAGCTGTTAGGGCTGATGAGCTGGGCTTTAATGGCCTCTGGCTGCGCGAATTTATCTGCGGGCAATCTGTTTAGTCATTACAGCAACCAGAATCAAGAAGTTTATCAAGCCGTTGTTGCAGGGGAATATGCCAAAGCAAAACAACTTCAATCAAGTGAAGTGGGTGGCGAGATACTTGGCAATTTTGAAAAAGGTCGCATCTCTTTTCTTGCTGAAGATTACCCAACAAGTTTGAATGCGCTAGAAAGCAGCGATCGTGCCGTACGTGTTCAACAAGATCGAGCGACGATATCTGTGTCAGACACGGCAACGAGCGTCGGCTCTCTCGCAGTGAACGACAATCTCCAAGATTATCATCCCGCCGATTACGAACTTGGCTTTTTGCACCTGTATCTAGGACTAAATTACTTACAGAAAAACGATTTAGAAGGAGCACTAGTTGAAGTGCGTCGAGCTAATCAAGTTCAGGAAGCGGCAAGAAATGCGCGTGAAAAAGAGCTAAAAGCAGCAGAGAAAGACCTTAACAAGCAAGGCATGTCTGCCAATTTAGGCAGTGTATTAGCGAACTACCCTGATGCTGGTAAAAAACTAAGCGCGGTACAAAATGGTTATCTGTTCTATCTTTCTGGCTTGTTATATGAAGCGTCGCGAGACTTAAACAGTGCTTATGTTGATTACCGACGAGCACTCGCTGTAATGCCAGACAACAAGCAAGTTGTAGAAAGCACCTTATACGCTGCTAAGAAGTTAGGCATGCGTGAAGACTTGCGCATGCTAGAGAAGCGGTATGGCAAAGCACCTTCTGGATTAACTCAGTCACAAGGGCGAGTCATCGTTATTGATGAGCAGGGTGTTGTTGAGGCGATGAAAGGGTGGCGTATTGATTTACCGATTTACGACAGTCGCGATAATGGCGCGATTTATTCGTTGGCGCTTCCTTATTATCAGAACCGAGGTGCTCAACGTTTTAGCGATGTTGTTTTAAATGGTCAGGTATTGCCTTCCAGTACGCTGACTGATGTTAATGCGATGGCGCAAAACGATCTTAATGAACGTCTTACTACAATAGTGATCCGTCAAGCTCTTCGTGTTTGGGCAAAAGATCGAATCCGAAAAGAGGCGGCGAAAAAAGGCGATGATGTGGGCAACATACTTTTCAATGTATGGAACACATTGACCGAACAGCCAGATACAAGAAGTTGGCAAACATTGCCAGCGCAAGTGAAAACGGCTTCAAAAATCGTGAAACCGGGAACACAAAGTTTAAACTTGGGTGATCAAACCTATCAGTTTGAAGTGCCTGCACAGCAGACTACATTGGTATGGGTATCTCGTCAGGGAGCACACTCAACCGTGTGGCATAAACAGCTAGGGAGACTGTAATGAAAGCATGGCTTGTTTGTTTAGCAATGGCTATTGGTTTAGTTGGATGCGCCGAAAACACGGCTGGTATTCGAATTGATGGCCAAACGCAAAAAGTATTCTTTAATGATAACGTTTTAGGTAGTCGCTTATTAGTTGACAACATCACCACCACTTACGTTGATGATCGCCCACGAGGAGTCGTGCAGTTGAGTAGCAATTACAAAGGTGATCAGCACATTCTTTACCGATTTTATTGGTATGACAACAATGGTTTAGAAGTGAATACCAAACCTGGTCCGTGGCGAAAAATGATTGTGCGAGGATTTGAGCAAGTCACGTTATCTGAAGTTACTGTGAATCCAAATGGCACAAAATTCCGTGTGCAAATTAGAGAAGCACAAGACGATTAATCTTAACGGCTCTGCCGAAGCTGCCGCGCTAACGATGCGCTGGTATTGAAAAACTAAGGAACTCTCATGAAAAAAAGTATTATTGCTCTTTTAGGTCTTGCCGTCATTTTAGGTGGCTGTTCTAACAAAGTCTCTTACGGCGATGCGCAAGCAACAGAAACCACGACTATCGATTTTGGCTCAACAGATTTACAAAAAATCGCGGCTGAAATGGTGGATAGCATGATGATGTCGGGCTCTGTAGCAGCAATTACTCGTGACCAACGTCCTATCGTTTTTGTTGAGCGAATTAAGAACAAAACCAGTGAACATATTGACACTGAATCCATTACTGACACGATCTCTACTAAGATGTTGAACTCAGGTAAGTTCCGCTTTGTTGATATGGATCGTGTTGAGTCTGTGCGTGAACAACTTAACTTCCAAAACACGGATGAGCTTGTTAACCAAAGCACAGCGATCCAATTTGGTAAAATGGTTGGTGCTCAATACATGCTTTACGGCAACCTATCTAGCATTGTGAAAAATGCAGGTAGCGATAAAGATGTATACTACAAGATGACCATGCGCCTAATGGACCTAGAAACAGGTTTGATTGAGTGGGCGGATGAAACTGAAATTCGTAAAGCGCAATCTAAGAGCCTATTCGGTCTTTAATCGAACAGGGTGGAGAAGTCATCAATGGCATGGTTTTCTTGGCAACAAGCAAAACAGTTAGATCCGAGTCTTAATGCTCTCGATGGCTTCTTTACGGAGCCTCCGGTAAAAGTACAAACTGTTACCGGGGGGCTAACCAACCGCTGTTGGCGGTTGGAATCTTCTCAAGGCCTTGCATACATCTGGCGACCGACCAGTCATGTCTGCAAGGCTTTTTCAATTTCTCGTTACAGTGAATATCAAGTGCTGAATGCAGTCTCTTCATTGGAAATTGGCCCCAAGCCAGTTTTTATTCATGAGCAAGGGTTGCTGGTGGAATGGATAGAAGGAGAGGCACTGACGGAGTCAGGCTTAGCACTAAGCGATTTATTATCCATTGCGGCGAAGATTCATCAATATCCGATAAGCGCAATTCCTTTGGTTCCATTTTCATATATTTCTCGCATCGATCATTATTGGCTTGAGCTTGATGGTCAGTATGTGGGTACGGAGTTTGAGGCTTTGTACATGAAGTGGCGCACGGAACCGAACGTTGCACCTGTTCCGCTTGCCCTATGTCACTTCGATCTGGGGTGTTACAACCTAGTGCGAGGGGAGAGTGGGGTGAAAGTCATTGATTGGGAGTATGCCGGGATTGCTGACCCTAGGCTAGATTTGACCTTAACTATTCAGGTCGCGAATGCGCCTGTGGAAGAAGCGGTAAAGCAGTATTGCCAAATTCGAGGTATCGAAGATGTGTCTCTTTGGCTGAGAGGTGTACACGCTTGGCAACCAAGAACCTTGGTGATGGCGATGCTCTGGTATCTACTTGCCTATAAATTGTGGGGAACTGAACAATACTTAAACAGTGCGTATGAGTTGAAAGGCTCATTGTGTATGGAAGATCACTGTTTTGAGAACTCGTGATATTTTCCCCTTTAACAGTAAGGAAATAGTGGTAGTTTTAATAAAAGTACCAGATACACACAGGGAGAGGTACACATGATTATTTACTTACACGGCTTTGACAGTACAAGCCCGGGTAACCACGAAAAAGTTCTTCAACTGCAATTTATCGACGACGACGTTCGTTTTATCAATTACAGCACCCTTCACCCAAAGCACGACATGCAACACTTGTTAAAAGAAGTGTCTAAAGTTATCGATCAATCTGATGACCCAAACCCGTTAATCTGTGGGGTAGGTTTAGGTGGTTACTGGTCTGAGCGAATTGGTTTTCTATGCGGTATCAAGCAAGTGATGTTCAACCCGAACTTGCACCCAGAAAAAACGATGGCTGGTCGAATCGATCGCCCAGAAGAGTACGAAGATATCGCAACAAAATGTGTTGATCAGTTCCGAGCGAAAAATCAAGCGCACTGCTTAGTGATTCTCTCTAAAGATGATGAAGTGCATGACAATTCGAAAACGGCAGCTGAGTTAGAAAAACACTATCAAATCATTTGGGATGAAACTCAGTCTCATAAGTTCAAAAAAATCTCTCATCATTTACAAGCGATAAAGGCATTTAAAAATACTTACTAATGTTGAGTGTAGACAGTAAAGCGGCGTTTTTATCGGCTGCTTTGCTGCGATTCCTTCTCTTGAGTATGCCGAGCCACTGTCTCTTTGAAAGGCACATTTTCTTGGTTTAACGCTTTGAATATTGTGTTCTCCTTACCGTTTTCTTACTTACCTCCTATGTAGCACGAACACCTTGTTGTAGAGTAGTCGAAAAGTAGTCAATCCGTACTCGTTACACGGATTTTGGTTGCCTTCAAAGTTGGTCTCTATATAATGAACCGGACTAAAATAATTTGATAAATATCAAAAAAAATTGAGAGCGAGTAATAAACTTGCCCAAAAACTTCTGGCGCCGTATGCGTACCAGATAAACATGCCAAACCCTGACAAGTCATTGATAGATAAAGAATCAAAGTGGGTGTTAGTTTTTTAATCCAAGTAATTGAGACACCTCTAAGAACCAAGAATTCATCGGTTGGATGGATGCCACAAATGTTTGTGAGTCATGCATCGAGCTGAACCCCATATATTCATTTTTGTAGAGGAAAATCATTGTGACACGCATTATCGTTGTAGGCGGCGGTGCAGGTGGTCTTGAGTTGGCAACTAAGCTTGGTCGAACTCTAGGTCGCAAAAACCGTGCGCAAATTACGCTAGTCGATCGAAAAGCGAGCCACTTGTGGAAGCCATTATTGCATGAGGTTGCTACAGGTTCTTTGGACGAAGGAGTAGATGCACTGAGCTATCGAGCTCATGCAAAAAACCACAGCTTCGACTTCCAAATGGGTAGTCTTCAAGACATCGACCGTGAACGTAAAGTTATCATCTTAAGTGAGCTTAAAGACGAACACGGTGAACTTCTTATGCCAAGCCGTGAGCTAGAATACGACATTCTAGTGATGGCGATTGGCTCGACATCAAACGACTTCAACACGCCTGGCGTTCGTGAAAACTGTATTTTCCTAGACAGCCCTGAGCAAGCACACCGTTTCCGTACAGAAATGAACAACGAGTTCCTAAAGCTGCACGCGAAAAACGGTAACGGTACGGTCGATATTGCGATTGTTGGTGCTGGTGCAACTGGCGTTGAACTATCAGCTGAGTTACATAATGCTGTTAAAGAGCTGCGCACTTATGGCTTCGGTGATCTTGATTCTAGCAAGTTGAACGTCAATCTGATTGAAGCAGGTGAGCGTATTTTACCAGCGTTACCTCCACGTATTTCTTCTGCTGCTCATCAAGAGTTGGTGAAGTTGGGCGTAAACGTGCGCACCGCCACTATGGTGACTAAAGCTGAAAAAGATGGCCTTACTACAAAAGATGGTGAGAAAATCCCAGCTCAAATCATGGTTTGGGCTGCAGGTATCAAAGCTCCAGACTTTATTAAAGATATCGCTGGCTTAGAAACGAACCGTATCAATCAGCTTGTAGTGAAAAACACACTACAGACAACACGAGATGATGACATCTTTGTTATTGGTGACTTAGCACAATGCACCCAGTCTGACGGTTCGTTCGTGCCGCCACGCGCTCAAGCTGCACACCAAATGGCAAGCCAGGCATTTAGTAACATCGTCGCGAAGATCAACGGGCGCGAGTTGAAAGACTATGTATATAAAGATCACGGTTCATTAGTGTCTCTAAGTCGCTTCTCAACCGTTGGTAGTCTGATGGGGAACCTAACTAAAGGGTCGATGATGGTAGAAGGCCGTATTGCTCGTGTCGTTTACATCTCATTGTATCGCATGCACCTAATGGCGTTGCATGGTGTATTCAAAACCGGTCTGATGATGCTCGTCGGCCGCATTAATCGCGTGCTGCGTCCAAACCTTAAGCTGCACTAAGGTTTTAAATCCACTCTGTGTGGATGTGTTGTATCTTAAAAAATGCAGAAGCCACCGCAAGTCGGTGGCTTTTTGTTTATGTTAGATCTGTCGGTAAAAGTGAGAACACAACGCCATCTTTAGGCTTACCCTGAAAAATAAACCGGTTTCTGGCGATGGCTTCTTTTTGTGCACCGACGGACTCAATTAAGGCTTGGCTAGCTTCGTTGTCGGGGTCACAAACAATCTCTAGTCGAGTTAAACTTAGCTTTGCGAAGCAGAATTCTGCTAAGGCTTTAACGGCTTCTTGGGCATAGCCTTGCCGTTGATAGCGGTCGGCAACCCAGTAACCAATACTCGCCATATTAAACGTATGATATAACTCATTAACCGCTGCCATTCCAACCAAAGTGTTACTTTGCCGCTCATAGATACCGAAACCAAAAGCCTCAGTTTTGACCCAGTTAAGACGGGTTGCCAACAGAAAGTCCTGCGCGGTTTTCAATGTGACGTTTTTATCACACCAGTCAAGCCATTGGTGCAGCGAAGGGGATTCTGCAAGTAATCGTTGTAGTGAATGTGCTTCTTCAGCAGGGATGAGCTTGAGCGCTAAGCGGGGCGCAATGATTTCAAAGTCTGGACTCATGAACTAATACGACTTCCATGTTGAGTGTAAGTAAATTGAAAGCTGTCTATTTATACTTGAACGCAGCTATTTTCCTTGCTCTGCGTTGGTTAGGAATAACTGAGGTATAGCAGATAAAAACAAAGCGCAGCTTTGCTGCGCTTTGTCGAACCGCTCGTGCTTATCGAACCCGACGAACTTGAATGATCATACCCATCAACGGGTTATCTAGGTAATGAGTCTCGCTGCTACGCATACGACGTTTTTGATCCATTCGATAACTCTTCAGGAATTTCTCTTCGGTTACTGTCGGCGATATTTCTGCCAAGTTACCGACTTGGACGTTACCATCTACTTCACCTAAGTCATCCGCCAATTGCTCAGTTGAGGTTGGTTCAAAACGCACCTCTCTAACACTTGGTTCGCGCAGATCTAGTGTTGTTTCGGCGAAGAGGTAATGCTGTACGTATATTTGGAATCGACCATCTAGTTCATATAAAGGACCATTGACCGTCTCTTCACTGTAACCGTCGCTGGAAAATGTTTGATTGCCATTGATTGGGCGGCCATCTGCTTGATAAGAATCAGAGAAATCTCGCCCGCCAACGATGCGGAAAATTGGGGCGCTAGATTTACCTCGGTCACCTTGACGCCAGGCTACGTGTTTAAGCACTTTAAAGCCGGCATGATTATTTAGTGCCGCTTCTTGCGCGTTGAGACGGAAAGAAGAACTTGGCAAAAGTGTCACGCCTTTAGAGCGGCGGTAGGATTCACTCTCTAGGCTACCGACATTTTCCATATCGATTTTTGGCAGTTGATTCGGCCAAGATTCTGTTGTGCTTTCAGCGTCGACTGCTCGCTTGAAAATGATCACTTCAATATCAAATTGGCGCTGTGCCCAAGAGGGCATTGAGACACATAGAAGCAATAATGGGATCAGTATTCTCATTCGACTATTAGCTCGTTGGTAATAAATTCTGTTTAAAATCATTCAGTAAGTCTTGAACAAACTGAATGCGTTTACGTCGGTCCACCAATGGTACGCTAAACTTGAACTTAGTTGGACCTTCCATTGCAAATTTTTGCGGCTGTGATTGCAGCAGTTTAACTAAATACGCTGGATTTATGTCAGCATCAGGGTAAAACTCGATAAATCCACCTTTATCATGGGCTTCTATCTTTTTCGCTTTTAAACTACCAGCCGAAATTTTCAATTCTGAGACGGCAAGTAAGTTCTTTGTTGCGTCTGGAAGCAAACCAAAGCGATCAATCAGTTCCACTTTTAGCTCTGATAGTTCATCACTGCTTGTGACACTCGCAATGCGTTTGTACATCGACAGTCGTGTGTTTACATCCGGAATGTAATCATCTGGTAAGAGCGCTGGGATTCGCATTTCCACTTCAGTTTGCTCACGAAGCAGCTCATCCAAAGATGGCTCCTTGCCTTCTTTTAATGCTTGCACTGCTTGTTCCAGCATTTCCATATAAAGTGTAAAACCAACGGATTGAATTTGCCCACTTTGCTCATCACCAAGCAGCTCACCAGCACCACGGATTTCTAAATCGTGGGTTGCTAACGTAAAGCCAGCACCTAAGTCTTCCAGTGAAGCAATCGCATCAAGACGCTTGATGGCATCTTTGGTCATGGCTTTTGGATGTGGCGTTAATAAGTAAGCATAGGCCTGATGGTGCGAACGTCCAACACGGCCACGCAATTGATGCAACTGCGCCAAGCCAAGATTGTCCGCACGATCCATGATTATGGTATTTGCCGTTGGTACGTCGATACCGGTTTCGATGATGGTTGTACACACCAACACATTAAAGCGCTGATGGTAGAAGTCATTCATGATTCGCTCAAGTTCGCGCTCGCGCATTTGACCATGAGCCACGGTAATACGTGCCTCTGGGATGAGTTTCTGTAAGTCTTCTGCCGTTTTTTCAATGGTTTCAACCTGATTGTGCAGGAAGTAAACCTGACCACCACGCATAATTTCACGCAGTACCGCTTCACGGACCACTGGCTCTTCTTTTTGTCGAACAAAGGTTTTAATGGCTAAACGGCGTGCAGGAGGTGTCGCGATGATCGACAGGTCTCGCATGCCACTCATTGCCATATTCAGTGTGCGTGGAATTGGTGTTGCGGTGAGGGTAAGAATGTCCACATCCGCACGCATTGCTTTGACTTTTTCTTTTTGACGAACCCCGAAGCGGTGTTCCTCATCAACGATCAACAAACCTAAATCTTTGAATTTAATGTCGCTCGAAAGCAGCTTATGCGTACCAACGACAATGTCTACTTTACCATCGGCAACGTCTTGCAGAATGACTTTTTGTTCTTTGGCAGATTTAAAACGAGACAGTACTTCAACTCGGATTGGTAAGTTGGCAAAACGGTCACGGAAGTTTTCGAAATGCTGCTGAGCAAGCAAGGTTGTTGGTACGAGTACGGCGACCTGTTTACTGTTATCCGTTGCGACAAATGCTGCGCGCATAGCGACTTCCGTTTTACCAAAGCCCACGTCACCACACACTAAGCGATCCATCGCTTTTGCCTGGCACATGTCTGACAATACGGCATTGATGGCCATCGCTTGGTCATCTGTTTCTTCAAACGGGAATGTTGCTTTAAATGTTGCGTATTGCCCACGATCTAGCTCAAATTTGAAGCCAGGTTTTAATTCTCGTTTAGCATACACATCCAGCAATTCTGCTGCGACATCACGCACTTTTTCTGCCGCTTTACGACGTGCTTTTGCCCACGCTTCACCACCTAATTTATGCAGTGGCGCACTCTCTTCAGCGCCGCCAGAATAACGGCTGATAAGATTCAGTGATGAAACTGGCACGTAGAGCTTGGCATCGTTTTGATACTCAAGGGTGACGTATTCCGTTTTCATGCCACCGGCTTCAAGTGTTTGTAAACCGATGTAGCGGCCAATACCGTGATCAATATGAACCACAGGTTGACCGGGTTTTAGTTCCGCAAGATGGCGAATAACGGTGTCACTGTTGACGGCTTTTTTATCTTTGCGGCGTCGCTGGATAACACGGTCACCGAGTAGATCACTTTCACAGATCAGAGCGAAGTTCAGCTCTTCGTGAATGAAACCATGCTCTGCTGCGCCTAAGATCAAGCTGAATCGATCACCCGAGTCTAGAGCTTGGTAAAGTGAGCCATGTACGACCGGCCGAACTTTGATGCCTTGCAACAGCTCCGTTAGTGCTTCACGACGACCTTCTGACTCTACCGAGAAAACGATTTTGCCGCTGAATTGCTCACTAAACTGACGAAGGCGCGAGAGCGGCTCTTTATTTTGTTGTTGAACGCCAAGCTCGGCTAACGATTGTACTGGTAGGTTTTGACGACCGGCACGCTTAACCACTTTATCTAGGCTCAATTGAGCGATAGGGAGCTGTTTTAGTTGACTGAAAAGTTCGTCTTTTTTCAACCAAAGCTGTTCAGGAGTCAAAAGAGGACGCAGCGGATCAACTTTTTTCTGGTCGTATCGATATTCGACATCGGTTAAGAAAGTATCGACCGCAGATTCGATATCACCATATGTGATGACTTGAGAGTCTTCTGGCAAATATTCAAATAAAGTCTCGGTATGGTCAAAAAACAGCGGCTGCCAATACTCAATACCAGCGGGCCACGTGCCTTTGGTCACTTGCATGTAGATTGATTCAGGCTCGCGGCGTGCGTCGAACTGGGTGCGCCAACGTGTACGGAAATCTTCAATCGCTTCTTTAGTGGTTGGGAACTCATGTGCAGGCAGCAATTGGATTTGCTGAATATCGTCGATAGAGCGTTGGTTCTCTGGATCAAACGTGCGAATGGTATCTATTTCATCATCAAAGAAGTCGATGCGGTACGGGTCATTGCTGCCCATAGGAAAGAGATCCAGAATAGACCCACGACTTGCATATTCACCTGGCCCAAATACTTGATCTACATGGCGGTAGCCTGAATTTTCAAGTTGTACACGTAACTTCTCTAGCGAGAGCCGATCACCAGTTTTCACCATTAAAGTGTGTTGCAACAGAAAATCACGTGGCGATTGGCGTTGCAATACTGTACTGACCGGGACGATGGTTATGCCATCACGTTGACTTGGCAGTTGGTATAGGCGTGCGATACGTTCAGAGATGATTTCTTGATGCGGAGAAAAGTTATCGTAAGGCAGCGTTTCCCAGTCGGGGAACAGGCTTACCGTTTGGTCGGTGAATTGCTCAATCTCTGCCTGAAGCTTTAAAGCGATTTGCGGGTCAGGCACAACGAGTAGCGAGTGACTCGAATGCTGCTTGGCCAGCTCTGCAATGGCTAGAGGTAGAGCTGCGCCCAGCAAATTACCTAGCTGTTTTTTGTCGCCACGCTCTGAAGGGTTGGTGACGGAAAGAATCGTTGCTTTTGTCATAGGAATTATTTTTTATCTCGCTCCATCGAGCGCTGACGTAAAAGTTTTTGTTGTTGATACAGTGCCGCCTTTATCAGTAAATCTTGATCAGATTCTCGGAGCATCTTGTATCTAAGCGTGATAATGAAATCTTGCTCTGAAGCATCACATTCTTCTACTTGAGCGTAACAGTAAATCGCCGCAGCAGGGTGATCGAGGAACAGTTTAACACGAACGAGTTGTTGAGTAGTTAACGCTGTATCTGAGCGGAAACTGAGTTGACTAGCACCAAACTGCGTCGTTTGATATCGAATGGAGGCGTCATCTTGTTGTGAAAGCATAAAGCTCAACAAGAGGTTAAGTTTCGCGTTTTGCGTATCAAGCAAGTTGATCACATGCTTTAACTCTTTGTTTTTCAGCTCTAGACGCGCGTTGTCTGCCAACATATCTAAGTGACTAAATTCACTGGCGACAATAAATGGTGCTGGAATTTCGGAGGCAAATGTTTCTTCATCTGGCAAAGCAAAGTCCGCACTCAACGTTTCGACGTTGATGGTGAGGTTATGATGGACGGTAAAGTATTCTTGCTCTGTCATATAGTCGACCCTTTTGCCAGTGAGCGCTCTCTGTTCACTCAACAAACAAAGAGAAATAGGGCACTGATTATCGCTAACTGAATGAAGTTATCAAGTTTAGCTGATTTGTCCTTGAACTTTTTGCCCTAAATACAGACTTATTGCATGTCGTTGACAAATTTAGCGATTCTCTTGTCTTCTTAATGAGAAGAGTAAGGTAAGATAATCCGCTAAAGCTTTATATCAAAACAACCAGTTGGTTTGTCTTATATGTATCATCCTATCTCATTGTTTATTGGCTTAAGGTATCTTCGGGGACGCTCTGGAGATAGGTTCAGCCGATTTGTTTCTTATATGTCGACGGCGGGTATTACGATCGGTGTAATGGCGTTGGTGACGGTTCTTTCTGTGATGAACGGGTTTGAATCGCAGTTAAAAGAACGCATTTTAGGTGTGCTACCTCATGCCGTTGTTTCGCAACACGATGGAAAAACGCCTATGACCGAGTCTGCCCCTCCATTTGTTCAAGCGATGTCGAGTGAATCTCAGCCGGAGCCTATCGTTAGAGGAGAGGCTGTTATTCAGAGTTCTGCACAGCTGACGGCTGGTTACCTCATCGGTATTGAACCTAAGAAAGGCGATCCGATTAGCAACCATTTGATTGCCGGACGATTATCGTCACTTCAAGCAGGTGACTACAATGTATTTTTGGGTCACAGTTTGGCGCGTTCACTAAAGGTCTCAATCGGGGATAAAGTGCGCTTGATGGTGACCAACGCAACGCAGTTTACCCCACTTGGCCGTATTCCTAGCCAGCGAAACTTTACTGTCTCAGGCATTTTCAATACGGGATCGGACGTTGATGGTCAATTAATGATTGTGAACATGACGGATGCATCTAAGCTGATGCGTTTCCCTAAAGACACGGTTTCTGGTTGGCGTGTCTTTTTCTCTGACCCATTTATGGTGACGGATTTTGCTGACCAACCCATGCCTGATGGATGGGAATGGAGTGATTGGCGCGAACAGCGTGGTGAGCTTTTCCAAGCGGTGAAAATGGAAAAGAACATGATGGGACTTATGCTAGGTCTAATTGTGGGTGTCGCTGCATTCAATATTATCTCCGCTTTAATCATGGTGGTAATGGAGAAGCAATCAGAAGTCGCAATATTGAAAACTCAAGGCATGACTCAATCTCAAGTGATGACCATTTTCATGGTGCAAGGTGCAAGCAGTGGTGTAATTGGCGCGATTGTTGGTGGCGCTGCGGGCGTGATCTTGTCACTTAATCTAAATGCGATTCTTGAATCTGCTGGTGTGGCGCTATTCAGCTTTGGTGGTCATCTACCCATCTTGATTGATTCACTGCAAATTCTTTTAGTGGTGGTATTGGCGATTGCTCTTAGCCTTGCTGCTACGCTTTATCCTTCTTATCGAGCATCTTCTGTTAAACCTGCTGAGGCACTTCGCTATGAATAAGCTATTAGAATGTCGTGATATTCGTAAAGTCTACCGAGAGGGTTCGTTAGATACGGAAGTGTTGAAAGGCGTAAGTTTCGATATCGACAAAGGGGAGTTGGTTTCTATTGTTGGCTCTTCTGGTTCGGGAAAAAGTACCTTATTGCATATTTTAGGTGCGTTAGATGACGCAACTCATGGTGAAGTTGATTTTCTAGGGCAAAACCTATCAGCTTTGAGCTCGAACAAACAGGCTGCATTACGCAACAAGCACCTTGGTTTTGTATACCAGTTTCATCACTTGTTGGCTGACTTTACTGCGCTTGAAAATGTGGCGATGCCACTGATGATTGGCGGTGCTAAAGTAGCGGATGCAAAACAGGCGGCTAAAGCGCTGTTAGATAAAGTTGGTTTGAGTCATCGGATGCAACATAGACCCTCCGAGTTATCGGGCGGTGAGCGTCAGCGTGTTGCGATTGCGCGTGCATTGGTGAATAAACCTGATCTGGTCTTGGCTGATGAACCTACGGGGAACTTAGATCACAATACGGCACTGTCTATCTATGATTTGATGCGCGAGCTCAATAAAGAGTCAAACATTGCATTTTTGGTTGTCACGCATGACAAAGAGCTGGCAGCAAAAATGGATCGTCAAATGCACATGCAAGATGGTTTGCTCGTAGATCGTTTTGTGACTGATACAGCATCTGCGGAGGGCTAGTTTTGTTTACCTCTTTAGCTTTGATGATTGGTGGTCGCTTCAGTCGAGCGAAAAAGCGCAACAAGATGGTGTCTTTCATATCGCTTTCTTCAACCATTGGTATTGCGGTTGGCGTTGCTGTGATCATTATCGGTTTGTCTGCAATGAATGGCTTTGAGCGCGAGCTGCAATCGCGTGTGTTGTCTGTGATCCCACACGGCGAGTTAGAAGGTGTTAATGGACCACTTCATGACTACACCAAAACGATGAATCAAGCTCTAAAACATGAACATGTTGTTGCGGCAGCACCGTATGTTCGTTTTACGGGCTTGGCAGAAAAAGGCAGTAAGCTAAAAGCGATAGAAGTTCGTGGCGTAGAGCCTACTTTCGAGCAAGCGGTGTCGAGCTTATCGAATTTTATTGACCAAGCAGCTTGGCAAAACTTTTATGCCGGTCAGCAGCAAGTGATCTTAGGCCGAGGTGTAGCAAACGAGCTAAATGTCGCCGTGGGGGATTACGTTACGTTGATGATTCCGCAAACAGGCGGCGCAAATAAAGTGCAGGCTCCTAAGCGTGTGCGCGTGAAGGTGTCAGGGTTCTTAACGTTGAATGGCCAAATAGACCACTCTCTAGCGTTAGTACCATTAGCGGATGCTCAGCAATATGCGAGATTAGGGGAAGGGGTCACTGGCATTTCACTAAAAACGGACGATGTTCTCAATGCGCCTTCTATTGTTCGCGAGGTTGGTAGCATGGTTGATGTTTATGTGTATTTGAAAAGCTGGCAGCAAAAGTTTGGTTTTTTGTATCGCGATATTCAGCTCGTGCGCACCATTATGTACTTGGTGATGGTACTGGTGATTGGCGTGGCATGTTTTAATATTGTGTCTACGTTGATGATGGCAGTGAAAGACCGAGCGGCGGAAATTGCAATTTTGCGAACAATGGGAGCAAAAGATAGCCTAATCAAACGGATCTTTGTTTGGCAAGGTGTATTCTCTGGTGTACTTGGCAGTCTCGTCGGCAGTGTTATCGGTGTCTTAGTGGCGTTAAATCTGACCCCGTTAATTAAAGGGTTAGAGAGCTTAATTGGTCATCAGTTTTTATCGGGCGATATTTACTTCGTCGACTTCTTACCATCACAACTACACTGGCCAGATGTGGCATTGGTGTCAGTGACGGCGATAGTGCTTAGTTTACTTGCGACGTGGTATCCCGCTTCTCGTGCCGCAAGGTTGAATCCGGCGGCTGTACTGAGTTCTAAATAGCTGATTGTTTTACAATATGCGAAAAACAAAAAGGACCGAATTCGGTCCTTTTTTTGTATTTATCCGACTTGAGTAACATCGCGTTTCATTCTAACTGTTAGATGCCCCTCAACTGATAGCTCAAATGCTGATTTTTACGCAGTAAGGTCTTATCTTATTTTGCGTTTTTGCCAGCTCCGTACCACGGAGTAGCGCCAAAGCCCTCGAATTCCGAAGTAGCCAATAATCGCGGATACAACCCCACAAATTGCGCAGCCCAATAGAAATGGAGGTCCAATGGTGCTCATTTGCTGCATGATGAATTCCCACGATAGTTCAAAGTGAAAAGGTTGCGGGGGAAGACGCATCACTAGAGCACCTAGCTTGTACGCAAAGTAAAATAGCACAGGCATAGTGATAGGATTGCTGATCCATACCAAAGCGACGGAGAGGGGCAGATTGACACCCAACATAATGGCCAAACCAGCGGCCATGATCATTTGGCTCGGCAGCGGAACAAAAGCCATAAATAACCCGACAGCAAAAGCCCCTGATGCCGAGCGGCGGTTTAAGCACCACAAGTTTGGGTTGTACAACACATTGCCGAAGACCTTCAATGCTTTTTGGCGTTTGATCAATTCATGATCTGGCATGAAGCGTTTTATCAGCTTTCTAGGCATAGGACAGCATGACTCTCTCAGAAAAAAGTTGGACCTTGGCGTTATTTGTAGCGAGCGTAATCTCGTCGGCTTGGTGGCCGACAATACCAGATTGGCGTTGGTTGCTGCTGGGAATAATAACCACTGGCTCAATAATCAAATTACGTCGTGGCTTAATTAGCATAGGCGCAATTGCGGGCTTTATGGTTGTCATCGTCCACGGCAATGTATTGGAGTCTCAGAGACAAGCCCTTTTTCAAGCAGGGGAGAATATTACCATAATTGGTAAAGTTGACAGCCCTTTTACGCAAATAAGTCACGGTTATGAAGGTATTGTCGCTATAGAAGCGGTAAATTCTCAAACTCTGTTACCTTTTCTTAAACCTAAAATCCGTCTTATTACGCCTTTTCCACTCGATGTTAACAGTGAGTTTACGACATCCATCTCGTTAAAGCCGATTACAGGTCTACGCAACGAAGCTGGCTTTGATGCTGAAAAGCACGCGATGGGTAAAAATATTATCGCCCGAGCGGTTGTTAACAAAGACGCTAAGTGGATTGTTCGTTCTAATGTATCTCTGCGTCAATCCATTATTGCCGATGTCGCTGATGATGTGTCTTCCCTTCATCATTTCTCGTTAATAAGTGCGTTAGTTTTTGCTGACCGTTCTTGGTTGTCTAAGGAAGATTGGCAAGCGCTCAGGGACAGTGGTTTACTGCATTTGGTCTCCATTTCTGGTTTACATATTGGTATGGCGTTTACTTTTGGGCTAGTCGTGGGCGGTACCGTTCGTTATCTATTACCCCAATACCAGTTGTTGCCTAGCTTATATGGGCTGATTTTCGCTGTTGCCTACGCTTGGTTAGCGGATTTCTCTCTACCTACTACGCGAGCAGTGTCGGTATGCGTTGTTTACGTTCTCCTGAAGTATACTCTGGTGCACTGGACTTCTTGGCGAGTTCTTTTGCTTGCAGTATCTCTACAACTGCTTGTCCAACCTTTTGCATCCTACAGTATGAGCTTTTGGTTATCATACCTCTCCGTTTGTGCGGTATTGTTCGCAATTAATTTGATTCAACATCAAAGGGGAGATTGGAAAACGAAATTAAAAGCGGTATTGCTTACTCAATTGATGTTGGGCGCTTTAATCGTACCTGTTAATGGCCATTTCTTTTCCGGTTTTAGTTTGTCCTCAATAGCCTACAACTTGGTATTTATTCCTTGGTTCGGATTTATCGTTGTACCTTTGATGTTTCTAGCCCTGTTCTCATCTTTGTTTCTTGAAATGATAGCGAAGCCTCTGTGGCATTTGGTGGACTGGTCATTACAGCCATTGAGCACGTCAATACAGTACGCAATAGGTTCTTGGCAACCTATTAGCATGGAAATGACAATGCTGGTTATGGCGATAGTGGTTTGCTTAATATTTCAACGGTTCATGTCTCAGTACGCGTGGTATTTGTTACTCGGCATCGTTATTAGTATCAAGCTTGCATCGGAGTATGAACCGCATTGGCGTATCGATGTATTAGATGTAGGTCATGGCCTTGCAGTGGTTGTAGAAAAAGACGACAAGGTGTTGCTGTATGACACTGGTAAAGCATGGCAAAGCGGCAGTATCGCAGAGCAGGTCGTCACTCCGGTTTTGCATCAACGAGGTTATGAAAGCATAGATACACTGATTCTAAGCCATTCCGATAATGATCACGCAGGCGGCCGCTTTTTCATTGAAGATGCTTTTTCTCCACAACGTAAACTTAGTAGTCAATTCTTTATCGAATATGAGCCTTGCACTAGAGGCGACCAATGGAAATGGCAAGGATTAAACATGGAAGTGCTCTGGCCTCCTGCACTTGTTCAACGTGCGTATAATCCGCACTCCTGTGTATTACGACTTACTGACCCTATTTCTAACTTTAGTATGCTTTTTACTGGTGATATTGAGGCCATTAGCGAGTGGATTTTGCTTAGAGAACCCGGAAAGTTACAAAGCGATGTGATGCTAGTCCCTCACCACGGGAGTAAAAGTTCATCGAATCCTCGATTTATCGAGTCGGTGAGCCCGAGTGTGGCGGTTGCTTCTTTAGCAAAAAACAATCGATGGGGAATGCCAGCGGAAAATGTCGTTGCTTCATACCGAAAGCTTGGCATTACTTGGCTTGATACTGGTGAGGGTGGTCAGGTAAGCTTCTTTATTCACCGTGATAATTGGCACTCAGAAACCAAACGTAGCGATACATTTGAGCCTTGGTATAGGCAGATGCTGCGTAAGGGAGTAGAATGAGAGTCTTAATGTAAGAAAATAAAGCACTTCTATGTCGATAAATACTGATGAAACGACTTGGCAGACGTTTAAGCGTCTATGGCAATTTATTCGCCTTTATAAGTCAGGTCTTGTCGTTGCAGTCATTGCATTAGTTATTAATGCCATATCAGATACCTATATGATTTCCCTGCTAAAACCACTACTCGATGAAGGTTTTGGGAACGCTGAATCTGATTTTTTACGCACGCTTCCATTGATTATTTTTGCCATGATGTTCATCCGTGGCATAAGTGGATTTGTCTCCACCTACTGTTTGAGCTGGGTATCTGGCAACGTAGTTATGCAAGTCCGTCGCATGGTGTTCAATCACTTTATGCACATGCCAGTGTCATACTTTGATAAGGAAAAGACGGGCAACTTATTGTCGCGTATAACCTACGACTCAGAGCAAGTATCAGCGGCAACTAGCCAAGCGTTGGTGAGCATTGTGCGTGAAGGCGCAAGTATCATTGGTCTGTTAGTCTTGATGTTTTACAACAGCTGGCAATTGTCGCTAGTGCTGTTTGCTGTTGCTCCCGTTGTGGCATGGGGTATTGGTGTTGTTTCTAAACGTTTTAGAAAAATATCCAAAAATATGCAGACCATGATGGGTAACGTAACTGCATCAGCAGAGCAGATGCTGAAAGGCCATAAAGTTGTGTTGAGCTATGGCGGCCAAGACATCGAACGTCAACGATTTGAAAAAGTCAGCAACCAAATGCGTCAACAAAGCATGAAGTTGGTGACGGCTCAAGCGGCGGCTAACCCTATCATCCAAATGATTGCATCACTTGCAATTGTTGCCGTTCTTTATTTAGCAAGTATTGATTCGATTAAAGAGCAACTGACTCCAGGTACATTTACTGTTGTCTTCTCTGCAATGTTTGGTCTGATGCGCCCACTTAAAGCGCTGACTAACGTTACTTCTCAGTTCCAACGTGGTATGGCCGCGAGCCAAACGCTCTTCGCGTTAATTGACCTCGAGCCTGAGAAAAACGAAGGTAAGTTGACAGTTGAACGCGCAAATGGCGATGTTTCAGTTAAAAATGTAAGCTTTACTTACACTGGTGCAGAAAAACCAGCATTGGAAAATGTCAGCTTCGATATTCCAAGAGGAAAAACGGTGGCGCTAGTTGGCCGTTCTGGCTCAGGTAAAAGTACCATCGCGAACTTGTTCAACCGCTTCTATGATGTTGACAGTGGATCTATCACATTAGATGGGCATGATATTCGTGATTACGAGCTAAAGAATTTACGTCAGCAATTTGCACTAGTATCGCAAAATGTTCATTTGTTTAATGACACGATAGCAAACAATATTGCGTACGCAACGGATGGCCAATACGAGCGCAGTGATATCGAGAAAGCGGCAACACTCGCGCATGCGATGGAGTTCATCGGCAAAATGGATGATGGACTTGATACCATGATTGGTGAAAATGGTGCTAGCTTGTCTGGTGGTCAACGCCAACGTGTTGCGATTGCGCGAGCTCTATTGCGTGATGCTCCAGTGCTGATTCTTGATGAGGCAACTTCGGCTTTGGATACCGAATCCGAGCGAGCTATTCAAGCTGCACTTGATGAGCTGCAAAAAGATAAAACGGTACTTGTAATAGCGCACCGCTTATCCACAATCGAGAAAGCCGATGAAATTCTTGTGGTTGATGATGGTGCCATCATTGAACGTGGCAACCACGCTGAGCTTATTAAGAAAAATGGTGCGTATGCACAATTGCACCGTATTCAGTTTGGTGAATAAGCGCGGTGATTGAAAAAATCTGGTTTGAAAACCATCCAATAAAATACCTCTTGTGGCCGCTTTTGTGGCCACTGAGTTTATTATTTGGAACGATAAGCAAGTCAAAGCGAAAGCAATACCAAACTGGCCGCAAGCAAGCTTATAATGCGCCAATACCTGTTGTTGTGGTTGGCAATATCACTGCTGGTGGCAATGGTAAAACACCAGTTGTTGTGTGGCTTGTTGAGCAACTACAGCAAATGGGCTTTAAGCCGGGGGTTGTTTCTCGTGGTTATGGGGCAAAGGCTCCTGCCTATCCGTTAGTGCTAAAAGAAGATACGCCAGCGAAGCATTGTGGCGATGAACCTAAGTTGATTCATCGCCGTACAGGAGCACCTGTTGCGGTAGATCCTGTGCGTTCAAATGCAGTGAAAGCACTGCTAGATTTGGATGTGGATATCATAATTACGGATGATGGATTACAACATTATGCGTTAGGCCGTGATATTGAGTTAGTGATTGTGGATGGGAATCGCCGGTTTGGGAATGAAAGCCTGATTCCATTAGGTCCTTTACGTGAAGGTATTGAGCGACTTAAAGAAGTCGACTTTATCATCACCAATGGCGGTCAAGCGCATACGGGCGAAATCGCAATGGCTTTAGCACCCTCTAAAGCTATTAATCTTAAGACTAAGCAACATGTGGATGTCTCGGAGTTGAAAGATCTCGTCGCATTTGCGGGCATTGGGCATCCTCCGCGTTTTTTTCATACACTAAACTCGATGAACGCAGATGTTAAAGTCACAAAAGGTTTTGCTGACCATCAAGACTTTGATCAACAAGAATTAGAAGCATTGGCTCAACAAGGGACCAATGTGGTTATGACCGAGAAAGATGCCGTCAAGTGCAGCCATTATGCGCAAGATAATTGGTGGTATCTGCCTGTATCTGCCCAGTTTGAATCAAACGATGCAGAGCAAATTTTAAATAGAATAAAAGAGGTTAAAGCGGCTTATGGATCACCGTCTACTTGAGATTGTAGCTTGCCCTGTTTGCAAAGGTAAGCTGACGTACGATAAAGATAATCAAGAGTTGATCTGCAAATTGGATCGCCTCGCTTACCCGATCAAAGAGGGTATTCCAGTTCTGCTAGAGCCTGAAGCTCGCACTATGAGCATGGATGAGGGACGCTAATGTCTTTTACGGTTGTCATCCCTTCGCGCTACGCATCGAGCCGTTTGCCTGGTAAACCGCTAGCGGATATTGGTGGTAAGCCTATGGTTCAGTGGGTTTATGAACAAGCGCTACAAGCGGGTGCGGAAGATGTCATCGTTGCAACTGATGACGAGCGTGTTGCGAAAGCGGTTTCGTCATTTGGTGGTAAAGTTTGTATGACCTCTCCCCACCACGAATCAGGTACGGAGCGTCTTGCCGAAGTTGTTGAAAAGATGGCTATTCCGTCAGACCACATTATTGTTAATGTGCAAGGGGATGAGCCTTTGATTCCGCCGTCCATCATTCGTCAGGTTGCTGATAACTTATCTGGGTGTGAAGCCCCGATGGCGACGTTAGCTGTAGAAATAGACTCGGAAGAGGAAGTGTTCAACCCGAACTCTGTTAAAGTTGTCGCAGATGAGCAAGGCTATGCGTTGTACTTTAGTCGAGCAACCATCCCTTGGGATCGCGATAACTTTGCTAAACAAGACAAAACTATTGCCAACCCATTAATGCGTCATATTGGTATTTATGCTTATCGAGCTGGTTTCATTAATACGTATGTCAACTGGGCACCAAGTGCATTAGAGCAGATTGAGTGTCTTGAGCAACTGCGAGTGCTTTGGTACGGTGAAAAAATTCATGTGGCGGTAGCGAAAGAAGCACCAGCGGCAGGGGTTGATACGCCCGAAGACCTAGAAGCCGTGCGCGCGATTGTTGAGAAGCAAGCGTAACAAATGCTCATATAGATTTAAGAATAAACAAGGCTCCTGAATTAGGAGCCTTTTTGTTTTACTTGTATCGCGGTATTAGTTAAATGTTAGTGTCGTATTGGTTCCGTTTAGGGCAGGTCGCTAACACCTCTCGGTGACCGGTGTCTTTCACTTCTTGGAGAATGACATCAAAGCCCCATAATCGATACACGTGCTTTAGAACTTCTTCGTAACTATCATCAAGTGGGATGCGGTTGTGAGGAACGTACTGCAACGTAAGCGAGCGATCACCACGGACATCGACATTAAACACCTGAATGTTTGGCTCAAGATTAGATAAGTTATACTGAGCGGCTAGGGTTTCTCTAATGCGTTTATAACCCATCTCATCGTGTATCGCAGCGACTTCAATAAAGTTCTTATGATCATCATCGTTGATCGCAAACAACTTGAAATCACGCATTAATTTCGGAGAAAGGTATTGGCTAATAAAGCTTTCATCTTTGAAATTATGCATCGCGAAATGCACTGCATCTAACCAGTCGGTTCCTGCCAAGTCTGGAAACCACTCCTTGTCCTCATCAGTTGGTTCTTCACAGATACGCTTAATATCTCGGAACATGGCAAAGCCTAACGCGTAGGGGTTAATGCCATTAAAGTAAGGACTGTTATAAGGCGGCTGAGCCACGACACTGGTGTGGCTATGTAAGAACTCTAGAATGAACTTTTCAGACACCAAGCCCTCATCATAAAGATGGTTGAGTATGGTGTAGTGCCAGAACGTTGCCCAGCCCTCATTCATGACTTGCGTTTGTTTTTGCGGATAAAAATACTGACTGATCTTACGGACGATCCGAACAACTTCACGTTGCCATGGCTCTAACAACGGAGCATGTTTTTCGAAGAAGTAGAGCAAATTTTCCTGAGGCTCGCTTGGGAATCGCTCTTTAATGTCTTCCTCTTTCGTCTTGGCTGTTGGTACCGTGCGCCAAAGCTCATTAACTTGAGATTGTAGGTATGCTTCGCGTTCTTCTTGTCTTGCTTTTTCCTCTGTAATTGAGATTTTCTCTGGACGCTTGTAGCGGTCTACACCAAAGTTCATTAACGCGTGACAAGAGTCGAGCAGCTTTTCCACTTCTTTTACGCCATATCGTTCTTCACATTCGGCTAAGTACTTTTTGGCGAACAGCAGATAGTCGATAATAGAACTGGCGTCAGTCCACGTTTGGAATAGGTAATTACCTTTGAAAAAAGAGTTATGGCCGTAACACGCGTGCGCTATAACGAGTGCTTGCATTGTTACCGTATTTTCTTCCATCAAATAAGCAATACAAGGGTCGGAGTTAATGACAATCTCGTAGGCTAGCCCCATTTGACCATGTTTATAGTTCTGCTCTGTTTGGATGAATTTTTTACCAAATGACCAGTGATTGTAATTGATTGGCATGCCGATACTTGAGTAGGCATCCATCATCTGTTCTGAAGTAATCACTTCTATTTGGTTAGGGTAAGTGTCTAGGCGATAATGCTCCGCGACACGCTTAATTTCTTTGTGGTATCGCTCTAACAGCTCAAATGTCCAATCTGGTCCATCTGGCAACACTTTACTGTTACGCTTCTTAGGCGCCTCTCCTGAGAGGTTTCTCGTTGCGGTATTCATCGCTAGCCTCCTTACGCCGTTTCTTTTTGGAATAGTTCACGAAAGACTGGGAAAATATCCTCCACAGAGCGAATGTTTTTCATTGCGAAATTAGGAAACTCTTCAGTGAGTTTTTCGTACTCATGCCATAGAGTTTGGTGCGAGCGCCGTGTGATCTCTATGTAAGAGTAGTACTGACAGTTTGGAAGTAATTTGTTCACTAATAGATCCCGGCACCTTGGCGAATCATCTGCCCAGTTGTCACCGTCGGATGCTTGAGCTGCATATATGTTCCACTGACCAATCGGGTATCGCTCTTTTACTATTTCATCCATTAACTTGAGTGCGCTAGATACAATGGTGCCCCCGGTTTCTTGTGAGTAGAAAAATTCGTGCTCGTCCACTTCCTTCGCTTGGGTATGGTGGCGGATAAAGACGACTTCGACATTCTCGTAGGTACGAGTTAAGAACAAGTACAAAAGAACATAGAAGCGTTTTGCGATGTCTTTCGTTGCCTGATCCATCGAACCGGATACGTCCATTAGACAGAACATGACCGCTTGGCTCGATGGTACCGGGCGTTTCTCATAGTTCTTGAAGCGTAAGTCGAAGGTATCGATGAACGGCACGCTTTCGATTTTCTTGCGCAGTTCTTCAATTTCAGCCTTCAAGCGGTTCTCTTCAAACTGCTGAGCAGGTTCAATATTTTTGATGCGAGCAAGTTCGTCTTCTAACTCTTTAAGAAGTCGTTTTTTACCGGCAGTCATTGCAGTACGGCGCGCAAGAGATTGTTGCAGAGAACGTACTACGGCGATATTGGAAGGGATACCGGCAGTTTGAAAGCCTGCACGGTGTGTTTTCCATTCAGTGATTTTGGCAATTTGGTTTTTTTCTAGATTAGGCAGCTCGAGATCTTCGAACAAAATATCGAGGTACTCATCTTTTGATATTTGGAATACAAATTCGTCTTGGCCTTCTCCATCTGGACTGGCGTTCCCTTCTCCTGAGCCGCTACCCTGACCGCCACCTTTGGGACGCTCAATTTTATCACCAGTAATAAATTGATCGTTACCGGGATGAACTCGTTCGCGAACACCACCTTTGCCTTGATGAAATATAGGCTCATTGATGTCTTTGTGAGGGATAGAGACGTCTTCGCCCGTTTCCGTATTCGTAATCGAGCGTCGATTCACTGCGTCTGCTACCGACTCTTTTATTTGCTCTTTGTGGCGCTTCAAGAAGCGCTGTCGATTAACAGCGCTCTTGTTCTTGCCATTGAGCCTTCGGTCTATAAATTGCGCCATGAAATAGCCCTCTTCATGTTTCACAAGCGACCTAACTCAATACTGGGTTAGGATGACTTACGTACTCGTAGGTACCACTCAGAAAGTAGGCGAACCTGTTTCTCGGTATAGCCTTTTTCCATCATGCGAGCGACAAAGTCGTCGTGCTTCTTCTGATCTTCAGAAGAGGTTTTCGCATTAAATGAGATAACCGGAAGTAGCTCTTCGGTATTGGAGAACATTTTCTTCTCGATTACTGTGCGCAGTTTTTCGTAGCTGGTCCAAACCGGGTTTTGACCATTGTTATTCGCTTTCGCACGAAGCACAAAGTTAACGATTTCGTTTCGGAAATCTTTCGGGTTAGAAATACCAGCTGTTTTTTCGATCTTCTCTAGCTCAGCATTCAGTGAAGAGCGATCAAATAGCTGACCGGTTTCTGGATCTCGGTACTCTTGGTCTTGAATCCAGAAGTCTGCATAGGTGACATATCGGTCGAAGATGTTTTGGCCGTATTCAGAGTAAGACTCAAGATAAGCGGTCTGAATCTCTTTACCGATAAATTCAACGTATCGAGGTACTAGGTAGCCTTTCAAGAACTCGAGATATTTCTCGGCTGTTTCAGCAGGGAACTGTTCGCGCTCAACCTGTTGTTCAATCACATAGAATAGATGTACAGGGTTGGCTGCCACTTCGGTTTGGTCGAAGTTAAATACGCGTGACAAAATCTTAAAGGCAAAACGTGTTGAGAGACCGTTCATGCCTTCATCGACACCAGCATAATCACGATACTCTTGATAGCTTTTTGCCTTTGGATCCGTATCTTTCAGCGTTTCACCGTCGTATACGCGCATCTTAGAGAAGATGGACGAGTTTTCAGGCTCTTTAAGTCGAGAAAGAATACTGAATTGTGCCAGAGTCTCGAGCGTGCTTGGTGAACAAGGGGCTTGAGACAACTCACTGTTTTCAAGAAGTTTTTGGTAGATTTTGACTTCTTCTGAAACACGTAGACAGTAAGGTACTTTCACAATATAAACACGGTCCAAGAACGCTTCATTGTTCTTGTTGTTACGGAAGGTCTGCCACTCAGATTCGTTTGAGTGAGCCAGAATCATACCGTCGAATGGAATCGCAGAAAGGCCTTCTGTACCGTTGAAGTTGCCTTCTTGCGTTGCTGTTAACAGCGGGTGAAGCACTTTGATTGGTGCTTTGAACATCTCAACGAATTCCATTAAACCTTGGTTTGCTTTACACAGCGCACCGGAGTAGCTGTAAGCGTCTGGATCGTCTTGCGAATAGTGTTCAAGCTTACGAATATCGACTTTACCAACCAATGATGAGATATCTTGGTTGTTTTCATCGCCTGGTTCAGTTTTGGCAATACCGATTTGGTCAAGGATAGAAGGGCGTACTTTCACTACTTTAAATTTGGTGATATCACCACCAAACTCGTGAAGACGTTTAGCGGCCCAAGGAGACATGATCGAGCGAAGATAACGGTGCTCGATGCCATATTCTTTTTTCAAAATATCGCCATCTTCTGTGGCTTTGAATAGGCAGAACGGATGGTCATTCACTGGGCTGCGTTCGCCGTTAGCAGTAAGAACATAAATAGGCATCTGTTCCATCAGAGCCTTAAGCTTTTCTGCAAGCGAAGACTTACCGCCACCTACAGGGCCGAGTAAGTAAAGAATCTGCTTACGCTCTTCTAGGCCTTGCGCCGCATGTTTTAGGTAAGACACAATTTGTTCTATGGCATCTTCCATGCCATAAAAGTCTTTAAAGGTTTCATAACGAGAGATAACACGATTCGAGAAGATTCGGCTTAGTCTCGGATCCTTTGCCGTATCGATTATCTCTGGTTCACCAATCGCCATCAGTAGGCGTTCTGCTGCATTAGCATAAGCGCTTTTGTCATCTTTACACAGGGCTAAAAACTCCTGTAACGACATCTCTTCATCTTTTGCAGCTTCATATCTTGATTGATAGTGGTCGAAAATACTCATGTCGCTTTCCCCTTTAATAGTCAGTCTACCGACGAACGTTGATTCAGGCTTTCCACCAACAGTTATGCTCGTTGTTGTTTGAATATACGTCCTGTTATCACATTTGGTTCGTACAGAATGTAAGATTGGCGACACCAAAGACTTTGCTTTATGGACGGTTTTTTCGTTACAACGGTGAGCGGTGGATATGAATTTTTCAATCACAGCCTTTCTCTACTTAAGCCTAGTCGGGGATTTGCAATTTTGCTTAACAATTATGAATTTATTGTAAAAGTGACATTTGAATCACTCTTTTATTAAGGACGAATTTATGTCGTGAATAGGTGCAATAGAAATCAAATATTTGGCAAAGACGGAAGAGTCTCAGTGATTCGTTGTTCTACATTGAGCAAGGTAAGTGAAAGAGGTAGGAAGAGAGCAAAGTCTTAGATAAGTTTGTGACAGGGTAAATAACAAGGAGAGCGGGCGCTCTCCTCATTCTTAGACGACCATTTTATGCGCTGAAGATTTGCGCTAGTTCGTTTTCACATAAATGATACTGACGAGGGCAGTTACGCCAAGTTTGCAGCATACGGCGGTATTTATCTAGCATCGGCATTTGGCTGTTAAAGTGATGATCTGCCTTGTCAAACTGAGGGTACAAACCTTCAGAATCGATGAGAAAACGTACGTAATGTACTTGTTGCGCTTCTGAAGCGATATCAAATCCCAAGAACTTCAAGCGACGTTGATCCACGTTGCTGCGATCTTCATCTTCTAGCATGTTGTAAGATTCTTGCATCGCATGATACATCTCCATAACGTCGATGATCTCACGACACTCTGCTTCTGAGAGGCAGCCGAAATCTTTGTTCAACTCTCGCATTTGTAGTTCATAACCACGTTCAACGATCGTTTGTAAGCGTTTGTATTTGGCCGCATTACTTGGATCAAGTTGAGACATAAGGTTGTATTGGTTTGATAGAATCAAACGTTGAGCGTTTGACATTTCCATGGTGACCTCACTAGATATCTAATACATTTTTAATGTGCTTAGGTTAACGCTTAAGACATGAGTGAAACATGATCTCAACACATATTTAATACTAAAAAATGGCAAGAACTGTCACTTTTGACCAGTTTGAAAACACTTATTTATGGTAATGATTGTATATGTAGTCTCGGTCTGAAAATACTCTCAGCCACTCTGGCTTGAATACGGTTAAAACCGCCAGTGCCATACCATTTAATAGACCTTCTGGAAAGGCGAGCAACGGCACAAAAACAAAGTAGTTATGTTGAATGGTTTCCCAATCGTAGTGACCAACTGATAGGTGATAAAAAGAGTTAATGATGAGGTGCAGACTTCCTGTTATCGCGCCATTGAAAAATCCAGCAACGAAGATGAAAACAAAAATGTTTCGTGGCAAGTAGTGGTAACTCAGAAGAAACACTAAGTAACTAATGAAAATCGGAATTAGGGCAGATAGAACTAACGACGTGGGTAAGAGTAGCAAGGACACATCATGTAGTAGGTGGTTGACCAACATAGCGGGAATGCTGAGTAGAAATGCCATGCGCCAACCATACATCATCGTCAGCGTTGTTAGTGCAAGAAAATGAATCTGTAATCCTTCTTTTACACCTGCTTGAGCGGCCCATAAAATACTGAAAAAGAAGAGCGTTGCAAAAACGAGGTGCTGAAATCCTTTCTCTTTTTCCAGTTTTGGCCAAACGACTTTTTTCCAATCTGGTAGGCAGTAGACTACTACTATCCAAATTGAGACAACAAGAGAGCCTAAGTTAAACAAATCCATGTTACTTCCTTCCTATGCGAACATGACGCAATCATTTCTATCGTTCTTTTTATACCTAAATGACCGCAGAGAAACTCACTGATAAGGCTTAGATATAATCAAAAAAATACCAGCAATAAGCTGGTATTTTAAAGAGGTTAGTCTTGCGGTTCACTTAGTATTTTACGTTATCGTTGTATTGAGCAAGAATGGATTGAATTTCATCCATGGTTTCTTTCGGTGGCGGGTTTACGCCTTCGAGTGGGTATTCTAAGCCTAACGCTTCCCACTTATGAGCCCCTAATTTGTGGTAAGGAAGTAACTCGACCTTTTCGATGTTATCCATGTCTTTAATAAATTCACCAAGCATGTGTGCTGCTTCTGGGTCATCTGTGTAACCAGGCACGACGACATAGCGAATCCATGTTTTCTTTCCGATTTTTTGCAAGTAACGAGCAAAGTCCAATGTGCGTCGGTTGGATACACCGATGAGATCTTGGTGCACTTCGTCTTTCATGTGTTTGATGTCAAGCATGACTAAGTCTGTTGCATCCAGTACTTCATCGATAACATCAGTGTGCTTACGAACATAACCGTTAGTATCTAGACATGTATGAATGCCTTCGGTTTTAGCTGCGCGGAAAAAATCACGTACGAATTCCGGTTGAAGCATCGCTTCGCCGCCAGAACAAGTAACGCCACCACCTGATGCATTCATGAAGTGGCGGTAACTTTTCGCTTCGGAAATGATTTCTTCAACCGTGACTTCTTTGCCATCATGCGTGTCCCAAGTATCGCGGTTATGGCAATACTTACAGCGCATTAAACAACCTTGCAAGAAGACGATAAATCGAATACCAGGTCCGTCTACGGTACCACATGACTCAAATGAGTGAATACGACCAGCTGTTGACATCTTTTGCTCTCATTACTAGTAAATTCTAGCTGTTATTTTATTACAAAAAGCAGGGTTAAAACAGCTTTGTCGGTACTAAAGGCAAGGTTATTTGAAGAAAGAAAATAGATGGAGCCAATCTACATAAACGCTTGAACACGAGGTGGTTAATACCTACCCCGAGAACTTGCCGTGTATCTAGATTGACTTCGATGCTGGGATAATCCAGTTTTTAGAAAAAGGCGAACACGGAGAACGAGCCTGTCCCATAAACATCGGTTTGGGCTTCTTCATAATCCGGTGTTTTAATTGTAAAGGTGATGCTTGCACCGTAATTTTGGTTGTACCAAGATACCCCCGCGACGGCACTTGCTTGCCAATTTTGCAGTGTGACGTCGTATGGCGCTGACGGTTCAGGAATGCCAGGACGATCTCCTTCGATAGTCATGTCATTAAAGCGGTAACGACCTTCAAACCCGGTGAACAAGAACCAACTCGACGTGTTCTGAGCGATCATACTTGCTGAGAAAGGGCTTTCGACACTGATATTGGCGGCTCCGATGCTATTCGCTAGGTTTGTACCCCAACGAAACATGACGCCTTGAGAGACATCACTACGGAAGTTACCCGCATTGATGTCGTTAATGTTGGTGATCTCCCATTGTGTTTTTTGTTCTTCGCTGCGCATCAATTTGTTAAATACGCGGTAACCAAGGCTGAACGCCACTTTATCTTCAATCTGGTAATCCCAACCTTGAGGGTCCGTCGATCCTGTTATGCCGTGAACGATTTCTTGCGCCTTTTCTGATAGCGAACTTTCACCCGTAGTTCCTATGGTGAAATTGTACCGTACAGCTTTGTCACTCGTTAGGGAAAGGTAGTTGATTTCGGTGTGTAGGTAACCGGCATATGGGCGATCATTGATTAGTGGATAATCGGCTTCAATGTCGCTTGGAGTCCACATCTTGTGGCCAAGAACCAACTCTATTTTATCGATATTGGCGTGCTCTGAGTTAGCTAGACTCAGCCATTTCCATTGGCTTTCTTGTGTCAGTTGGTCTGTCGCGTAAGAAAGGAAAACACCATTCGTATAGTCTTGATCGACGCCAAAAATACCATCGTTGTCGATGGTAAAAGAAACCGTAGACTTAGTGGATGCTATTGCAACTGGAGAAAGAAGGGTAAGAATAATTAATTTACTAAATCTCATAGACTTTATTTGCTAACTTTTTTCGCATCATACGTAAGAATGCGGGCAAAAGTCTTTCGCGATATCACAACTTTCATTCAAGAAATAAAAAAAGGCTGATGCTACTTAGCATCAGCCTTTGTTGTATTACTAGAACGTTATTTCGCTATAGTCTTATAGAGACTCAGTGAATGTACGTGCGATTACGTCAGCTTGTTGCTCTGCAGTTAGAGAGTTGAAGCGAACAGCGTAACCAGATACACGGATTGTTAGCTGAGGGTATTTCTCTGGGTGCTTAACTGCGTCTTCTAGAGTTTCACGGTTAAGAACGTTCACGTTTAGGTGTTGGCCACCTTCGATACCCGCTTCGTGGTGGAAGTAACCATCCATAAGACCAGCAAGGTTAGCGCGTTGTGAACCCTCATCTTTACCTAGTGCGTTAGGTACGATAGAGAATGTGTAAGAGATACCATCTTGTGCGTCAGCAAACGGCAGTTTAGCAACTGAAGTTAGTGATGCTACAGCACCTTTCTCGTCACGACCGTGCATTGGGTTTGCACCTGGAGCAAATGGAGCACCAGCACGACGACCGTCAGGCGTGTTACCAGTTTTCTTACCGTAAACCACGTTTGAAGTGATAGTAAGAATTGACTGAGTAGGGATTGCATCACGGTAAGTCTTAAGCTTACGGATTTTGCCCATAAATACAGAAACAAGTTCACATGCAATGTCATCAACGCGTGGGTCGTTGTTACCGAATTTAGGGTAATCGCCTTCGATTTCGAAGTCGATTGCTAGACCGTCTTCGTCACGAATTGGCTTAACTTTTGCGTATTTAATTGCAGATAGTGAGTCAGCCGCAACAGATAGACCAGCAATACCACAAGCCATAGTACGTTTAACGTCACGGTCGTGTAGAGCCATTAGTGCCGCTTCGTAGCTGTACTTATCGTGCATGAAGTGGATAGCGTTTAGTGCAGTCACATATTGTTTCGCTAGCCAATCCATGAAGTGGTCCATTTTCTCCCACAGTTCATCGTAGTTAAGAACATCGCCTTCGATCTTAGGCATTTGCGGGCCAACTTGGATTTTTAGCTTCTCATCCACACCACCGTTGATGGTGTAAAGCATTGTTTTCGCAAGGTTCGCACGAGCACCGAAGAACTGCATTTGCTTACCAACAACCATTGGAGATACACAACATGCGATCGCGTAGTCGTCGGAGTTCATGTCTGGACGCATTAAGTCGTCATTTTCGTACTGAATAGAAGAAGTATCGATAGATACTTTCGCACAGAACTTCTTGAAGCCTTCAGGTAGTTGCTCAGACCAAAGAACAGTGATGTTTGGCTCTGGAGAAGGACCCATAGTGTATAGTGAGTTTAGGAAACGGAAGTTTGTACGAGTAACTAGCGTACGACCGTCAAGACCCATACCACCCATAGACTCAGTTGCCCAGATAGGGTCGCCAGAGAATAGATCATCGTACTCAGGAGTACGTAGGAAACGAACCATACGTAGTTTCATTACGAAGTGGTCGATCATTTCCTGAGCTTGTTCTTCAGTTAGCTTACCAGCCGCGATATCACGTTCGATGAAGATGTCTAGGAACGTAGAAGTACGACCTAGAGACATAGCCGCACCGTTTTGAGATTTAACAGCAGCTAGGTAACCGAAGTAAGTCCACTGAATAGCTTCTTGCGCAGTTTCAGCAGGACGAGAAATATCACAACCGTATTTTGCAGCCATTTCTTTGATTTGACCTAGAGCACGGTGTTGCTCTGCGATCTCTTCACGAAGCTGCATTGTCATTTGTAGGTCTTCGCCGTTCTCAAAACGCTCTTGTAGAGAAGAGAACTGCGCGAATTTATCCTTCATTAGGAAGTCAATACCGTATAGAGCAACACGACGGTAGTCACCGATGATACGACCACGACCGTATGCATCTGGAAGACCAGTCAGTACGCCAGATTTACGACACGCCATGATTTGAGGAGTGTAGATATCGAAAACGCCTTGGTTGTGAGTTTTACGGTATTCTGTGTAGATTTTTTTAACTTGTGGGTCTAGCTCGCGGTCGTAGGCTTTGCATGAACCTTCAACCATGCGGATACCACCGTTAGGGATGATCGCACGTTTTAGAGGAGCGTCAGTTTGAAGACCTACGATAGTTTCTAGGTCTTTTTCGATGTAGCCTGCATCGTGAGCAGTGATGGTAGAGATAACTGAAGTATCAAAATCAACAGGAGCGTGAGTCGCGTTCTCTTGTTTGATGCCTTCCATTACCTTAGCCCAAAGCTTGTTAGTCGCTTCAGTACCTTCAGAAACTAGGAAAGATTCGTCGCCTTCGTACGGAGTGTAGTTCTTCTGAATGAAATCACGAACGTTTACTTCGTTTTGCCAGTCGCCTGCAGCAAAACCTTCCCAAGCTTTAGCAAATTGCTCTGCCATGACATACCTACCTTTTTAGTAGAAAAAAATACGTACTGCTTCGCCGTTGAGCCAGCTATCCCCAGATAAAAGAGGGGAACAGTACACTCTTATGAATAACAATATTTATAGTCTTAAATTTACGTATTCGATTTACAAAACTATAAATATTGTCACTAGTTTTAACGTTTCTCTTTTTAAGCAACAGTTAGAGGTTAAACTAAAATTTTTTTGCAAACCTTAAACTAAATCAATAAATCCTCAAAAATCTCGATAAAAATGGGGTAGCGACGAGCGCTACCCACAAATTTCTGGACTGCTAGCTTATAGCCAAGCTTGGATGCCATACTGGCCTTCAAGCATACCAACTGCAAGCATAGCAACTAAACAGATAACAAGTACGCTTACTGGGATCACAATCTTGTCTACAAATGATAGGCGAGACGCGCGCTCTTTATCTCCAATTAAACCGTTGTTATCTAAAAGCATAGTTAGTGCCCAAGCTAGAACTGGGTTAACAACGGCAGAACCAAAGATACAGATACCTGCTGCTTGTGAGTCTTTCGAGTCCTTCACCATCTGCATGCCAGCTTCAAGCAGTGGTAGAGATACACCAACGAGAAGAGCAACGCGCATAACTGGAGGCCATACTGCAACGTCCATAGGAAAACCAAGGATTGCAACAATAATACATAGAGAGCCTAGTAAGATGGCACCAGCAGGAATAGGGCGTTTCGCGATTGCAGCAGGGATCATGTAAGTCCCCCAAGATGATGTGATGTTACCACCACCCACTGCAGTACCGACCATTTGGCGAACGGAACACATTGTCATTGTGTCATCAACGTCCATCAGCACTTTCTCACTCTTACGTGGGTAGTTCATCTCTTGGAAGATACGGTGACCCAAGAAGTCAGGTGACCACATTGCTACCGCAAGAATGGCGAATGGTAGTGAAGCGATGAAGTGTTCCATATTAGGAAGACCAAGCATCCAACCTTCTTCTGTTGAACCCCACCAGTAGATTGGATTTAGGTTTGGAAGGCCTGTCTCGGTTACGAATTTAATATCGAAGCCTGCGCCAAGAGCCAGTGCGATTGCAAGCCCAGTGAAGGCACAAACAGGGATCGCTAGCCAGCGTTTGTTCACTTTAGCAAGGAACGCGTATAAGCCAATGGTAACCGCAAGAACAATCAGACCGATGTAACCCATGCTACCAGCGGCAACCGTATCGGATTGCAAACCAACAGCCCAAGCTTGAATAGAGTTAATTTGGCTCATGGTTCCGGTTAAACCTAGGAAAATAAGAAGGCCACCAGCCGTACCTTCAGAGGTGAGGTTAACCAGTTTTGACCCACCTTTTAAGAGGCTCAAAATCAAACCAAACACACCAATGAGAATTGCTAATGCAAGAGGGTGAGCACCAGCAAGAGCGATGGTACCAATAAGAGGGATCATTGGGCCGTGGTTGCCTGCTAGGTTGGCTTTAGGGTTAATAAAACCAGAGGCAAGTACACAGAAAAGAAGTGCAGGGATGAGCATTTCTACACGCGCAACTTCGATAGCAAAGTCCTTGCCTAAGTTTACGTGGTCCCATGCTGCAGTAAGACCTTCAGCCCAAGACATCATTACCGCAGAGTACATTGCGATAATACCGATAGTACCAGCAAGTGCTGGAACAAGGTCTTCAAGCTCAAAGCGGAAGTCACGACCTGGCAAGTTCAAGCCAAAACGACGTGGCTTCATGATTTGTAGTTCGTGGTCTAGGTAGTCTGAACGGCTTGCGAACTCAGATGCTGGACGATGAAGCTCACGGTAGCTCTTGGTCTCGATATCTGAATCAGAGTGCGTTTTGTTAACTGCGTCTGACATAGATTCCTCATATATTTAAAAGTTATGAATTCTTCATTCAATTGTGTTAATCCGCATCCTGCGGCACGCTTATGCTAGCTATTGTTAGATTTGTTACACGTCGACACTGTGCCTAAGCATAGCTAATAACTTATTGTGTTGAGGCACAAAAAAAGCCTCATCTTTTGGCAGGAGTCTAGCAAGATAGCCATTTAGGGTGATTGATTTAGATCACTTTAAGAATGGTTGTGAAATAAAACTACAGAAAGTTTCTGGCATGCGAATGAGATGCGGAGATCTTGTGTAATTTCATTACACAAGTTGCATAAAATTAGAACTTTTTGTCCTTTTGCACGAGATGCAGATTAAATGTCAATATTCACGATGATTATATAAAGCTGGCTTTATTCTTGCTTTGGACAGAGCAAAGACAATTTTTTGGCTAATCATTGCCGCTCAGTTTAGGAAAAAGACATGAAACAGCTTAAAGTACTGCCACTAGTGGCAATCATCTCAGGGTTAATGGTCGGTTGCGGCGGCGGTGGCGGCGGTGGCGGTGGTGCAGCGCCGAAAACTGCGTTTACTTTTGATTTTGCTATACCAGCAACAATGACTGAAAGTGAAGCAACTACGAAAGGTTGTACTGTATATGACCACAAAACTGAGCTGAACGGCGATAAAACGGTTTTAACCTATAGTGCAGCGTCAAAAGAGCAAGTGACCAACTATGTTATCGGTTACTACTCTGATGCCGATGGCAAAAGATCCGGAGACATTATCAAACCTACCACTGATAACTTTAAGTTTTATCTTGAAGATATCCCTGACGGCGGCTTTGTAACGTTTCAAGCAATAGAATTTAACGGCAAAGAAGCTCGCGTAAACACGTTTTCAAAAGAGTTCTTGCAAGATAAGAAACTACGTAATGCTACTTTTGCACTAAACCGAGACTCTTTGAACAAATGCTTTACTGGCGGTAACTTAGCAAGCAATAAGTTTACTAACTTAGATTACCGAAACGCTGAATCAGGTGGCGGAGATTACAACTTTGTCTCGCAAACCGATATTTTCACGTCTCCGAACCCTGATATGTTGCCTACTGATGAACTGATGGGGCTTAAAGGTGAACCAACGGCATTGTTTCAGTATGAATCAGGTTCAAGCGACAAAGCGCTTTACCAATATGGTATTGGTTCGTGGGGAACTGGTGAGATAGCCTTAGTTAGAGCGGATAATACGTCAAACATTTATTCGTCTTCTGACTATACTTACGACTCGCTTAACATTGGCTTTGTTACTAACGGCTTTGCATATGACGCGTTGAAGCTAGATAAAACGGCCGTTGAATATAATCGCCCTAGTGCAACGAATAAAGAAACTTGGGTATACATGGCGTTCTCAGAGAATCAAGTTAATGGTTGGGAGTCTCTACTTAACGAAACGATCTCTGACGGATGGGATATTGACGTTGATCCGAGTGCTTACTTAAATATTGATAACCTGCCGAACACAAAACCAAGTGTATCAACGCAAGGAAGTGCAGAGTCCGTGATTGATCTGGACATGGGCTTAACATCGTCTACTGAAGGCTTTACTCGTGTTGCTTACTTTGCAACTTCAGGCGACTACAGAGTCACACATCGCATTTTCACAACAAGTGATAGTGATTCTGTTGTTGTTCCAGAATTGCATTACTACAACTTCCCAACATCGGCCGTTAACGGTTTGAAGGTTTCAGCTTCGGACGATTTTAATCGCACTGCTTTAGTAGTGAATGAAGATAGTAATATTGATTCTAAAGTTTTCATGAGCTTCTTCTCCAATGGTGAAGCGTCAGAGCCTGAACTAGATGAAGACCTAGATGGCATCATTACTTCTGAAAAAGAAGGCTTAGAAAATGAAGTGACATTACGTACTTCAAACTCGTTGGTAGTCAGTCGTTTTAATTAATTCATTGCGACCTCGAATAGGTTTCAATTAACACTTTTGTAAATTTATTAAGCCCCTTTGAAAGGGGCTTTTTTATATTTAATATTCAACTTTTGAAGAATATGTTGCTATATATTGCATATTAATTTGTCTATCGTATCTTTCTATTCGAATTGTTTAGGTTAATAATTTGTTGCAAGTTTCAAGGGGCGGTGCTAATTTGTTCCGAATTAGAGAGGGCGGAGTCCCTTAATTGCAGTGACAAAAACACAGGGAGTAGGGCGCATGAATGATGTACCAGCGCTAGATATAAAAGACCTGCACAAAACATTTGGACAAAATGAAGTTTTAAAAGGCATTTCACTTGCCGCGCACAAAGGAGATGTTATCTCCATCATTGGCTCTTCCGGCTCAGGTAAGAGTACCTTTCTCAGATGTATCAACTTGCTAGAAACGCCTACCGCGGGCGAAATTTGGGTAAATGGTGAATTAATCCAAATGAAGAACAACAGAGCAGGTGAATCTGTTCCTGCTAATGAAAAGCAAGTCCAACGTATTCGCTCACGCCTGGCAATGGTTTTCCAAGGTTTCAACCTCTGGTCTCACCTAACCGTACTAGAAAACGTGATTGAGGCGCCTGTTCATGTCTTAGGCGTGCCAAAAGCTCAAGCGATTGAAAATGCAGAAGTCTTGCTTAAGAAAGTAGGCTTGTATGAGCGTAAAGATTATTACCCTGGGCACTTATCTGGCGGCCAGCAGCAACGTGCAGCTATTGCCCGTGCGCTAGCAGTTGACCCAGAGGTGATGTTGTTTGACGAGCCAACTTCTGCGCTTGACCCAGAACTTGTAGGAGAAGTTCTGGGGGTAATGAGAGATTTGGCAGATGAAGGGCGAACTATGCTGGTGGTCACGCACGAAATGGCGTTTGCGCGTGACGTATCAAACCATGTGATGTTTTTACATCAAGGCTTAGTGGAAGAACAGGGAAATCCAGCTAAGCTATTTACAAACCCGGATTCAGAACGATTACAGCAGTTTATCTCATCCATTTACTAATATTTGTTAGGCGGCAGACTATTGCCTCCTAAGCCAACACAACAAACAAAACGAAATAAAATAGCAATCACAGGAGTATGGAAATGAAAAAGTGGTTATTAGCAGCAACGATTGCTGCAACGGCTGTATCAGGTGTTGCCCAAGCGAAAGAATGGAAAACAGTTCGCTTTGGTATCGAAGGTGCTTACCCTCCGTTTAGCTGGACAGAAACTGATGGCTCAATAAAAGGCTTTGACGTAGACATGGCAAATGCACTCTGTGAAGAGATGCAAGTGAAGTGCAAAATCGTCGCTCAAGATTGGGATGGTATTATTCCTTCTCTGCTTGCACGTAAGTACGATGCCATCATCGCAGCAATGTCTATCACTGAAGAGCGCAAGAAAAAAGTCGATTTCACTGGCAAGTACGCACAAATTCCAAATAAATTTATCGCTAAGAAAGGTGCGGGTCTAGATTTTGATAATCTTAAAGATGTCAAAATTGGCGTGCAACGTGCGACGACACATGACAAGTACTTAACTGACAACTACGGCGATGATGTTGAAATTGTGCGTTATGGCTCTTTTGATGAAGCGTATCTTGATCTAGAAAATGGTCGAATTGCTGCTGTTTTAGGTGATGCTTCTGCTCTAGAAGAGGGTGTGATCAACAAAGCAGGTGGCGAAGCTTATGAGTTTGTTGGACCATCGTTAACCGATCCAAAATGGTTTGGCGAAGGTATGGGTATCGCTGTTCGTAAACAAGACAAAGATCTAACGAAGAAACTCGACGCAGCAATTATTTCACTACGTGAGAAAGGTGTTTACCAAGAAATTGCTGGTAAATACTTTAACTACGATGTGTACGGTGAATAAACCGTAATTAAGCGACCGTTGGCTTGTTCCTAGAAGTAGTCAACGGTCGATTTTTTGAGTTTAGGGATTAGGAACTCACCTATGCTAGATTTACAAGGATACGAAGCTTCGATTTTGAAAGGAGCTTTAGTAACAATAGAAGTTGCAGTGCTTTCACTCATTCTCGCCATGGTCTTAGGCATGCTTGGCGCATTAGCTAAGTTAGCGCCTTACAAATGGGCAAGGGCGATTGCCACTCTTTACACCACCGTCATTCGCGGCATTCCAGATTTGGTTCTGATGATGCTAATTTTCTTTGGTGGACAAATACTTTTAAATAACAGCCTTTACTCCATCAACGAAACGCTCAACGAGTGGTTTGCCTCGAGTGATCCAAACCATGAATGGACGTCTTACTTACCTGATTATATTGATGTCAGCCCATTTATAGCTGGTGTACTCACGATTGGTTTTATCTTTGGCGCCTACATGGCGGAGACTTTTCGTGGAGCGATCATGGCGGTGGACAAGGGTGAATTAGAAGCGGCGAAAGCTTATGGGATGAGCTCTGCTTTATCGTTTAGAAGAATCTTGCTTCCTCAGATGATTCGTCATGCATTACCTGGATTTGGTAATAACTGGTTAGTGTTACTTAAGACCACTGCGTTAGTTTCCATTATTGGTCTGGATGACATGGTGAGAATGAGCTCATTGGCAGCAGGTACGACCAAAATGCCGTTCACCTTTTACATGGCTGTCGCGCTCATCTTTCTATTTTTTACCAGCGTTTCGACCGGGCTACTCAAGCTTGTTGAGCGTAAGTTCAGTATTCATGCGAGGTAAGTTATGGACTTTTCTTTGATTATTGAAAGCTTTCCAACTTATCTTCAGGGGCTTTGGACAACAGTTTGGTTAGTGGGATTAGCGTTGGTTATTGGCTTGTGTGTCTCTATCCCATTAGCCGTGGCACGCAATAGTACCAATTACGCTCTAAGCTTACCTTCTTGGGGATTCATTTACTTTTTCCGTGGAACGCCGCTATTGGTTCAGCTGTATTTGATTTACTACGGTATGGATCAGTTTTTCCCTGTTAAAGACACCTTGTGGGAGAACGCTTGGTTCTGTGCTTTGGTCGCTTTTATTCTTAATACATCGGCTTACACCGCAGAAATTATTCGTGGTGCGATTAATGGTTTGCCGAAAGGTGAGGTGGAAGCTGCGAAAGCCTATGGCATGAGTAAGTTTATGACATACAGACGTATTATCTTGCCGAGTGCATTGCGTCGAGCATTACCAGCTTATTCCAACGAGGTCATATTTATGCTGCACGGAAGTGCAGTCGCGGGCATCGTTACCATCATGGATTTAACTGGTGCTGCGCGTCTAGTTAACTCGCGCTACTATGCACCATTTGAGTCTTTCCTGACGGCGGGGCTGTTCTACATGGCACTGACGTTTATGATTTTGTGGTGTTTCAAAGTGGCAGAGAAGCGTTTCTTAGCTTATCTGCGTCCTTTAAGCTAATTATCAATAGAGGCAATAGCACCGGAGTGGGTGCTATTGCTTTTGATAATTTTGTTATCTTCATTCCTATTTTTCCAGCCGATGTAAAAGACTCTTTCTTATTATTCATTAACTTACATTAACATTCGATAAACTCATTGTTTAGTAAGTAAAAATGAAAAAAACAATTCTATCGTTGGGCATTGCCGCCTTAGCCACAGGATGTGGTGGGGGAGAGGGAGAATCACAACCTAATGATCAAGTAAAACCAACGCAAGCTCCAGTTCAACAAGCTCTGGAAACTGGTAATGCACTGCTCGTTTCTGACCCGAGCGATTTCATTCGAGAAAGTCGTCAGGTTGTAGAAGCCCACAAGATGCAGTCGAATACGATCAAATCTGCAATTGCGAAAAGCCTTTCAGGTCTTTATTGGGATCCAACCCATGATGCCGCGATCTTGGCACCTCAGTATGGCTTCAACGACACCATCTTGATGACCAATAAGGCCATGGCAAGCGGTTACAAAGATCAAGCTCTGTCAATTGGCGTTGCCGGGGATAAGTCTAATGGTCAACGTTACGCACTATTAGGTAGTAACCCATTTAGAACGGCACAACGTTTTCCCGACTCTTCCAACGCGGCGATGACGCAATGGTTAAGTAACCTGGTCACTTGGTTGTCGGGTGGAGTTACTTCAAACGTCGTCATCGCGCAAATGGATCAGTCTTATTACTTTCCGGATGAGCAAGCGACTCGGAATTGGCTGAAAGACAATGTTTCACAAGAGCTGGCGTTTAACGAGGCCAACCTATGCGATGGTTCGAAGCTACTTAGCTGCTTGCAAACCAATACTCCAAACTTATTGATCTTGTCACAGCATCTGCAATCTGGAGATACCAACAAACCAGTACTCGAAGCTTTGGAATACGCTGAGCAAGCCCAAATTCCTGTTCTATACCTGCATTGGGATGGAGGACTAACTGATCTTGGCCAAGACATTTTGGAAAAATTCCATGTTGATTATGTGGGAGATAACTATTGGCGTAAGTTAGGCTTGGTCGACTGGGAACCTTCATCGTTGATGAACGTTGTGCCGGACTCTGTCATCACACAACAAGCGCTGTTGTCTCGTTTTGAATCTCAAAATTTCAACGTTGACTTGTCAAAGTGTGATGACAAATCCTGCCCTGACACTGCGAATATGGACAGTCAATTTTATGCAGGGGCAAACAGCATTCGCCATTGGTTGCAAAAGCTTGATGAACAAAAAGTAGATTTGTTTAATCAAAACGGCTACCAATACGAAAAACTCATGGTATTGCTGGCTGATCATTATCGTCAAACGGTTGTCTTCCCGATGGACAAACAATCAACCCAAATGACCGAATTCCTAAAGTCGTACTTTGCCGATTACGTGCAATACAACAGCCGAAGCGTAAACCCAAAACAACCAAATATGGGGAACTTCAGCCGTAGTGAGTTTAGCCCTGACATAAAGAGAATCAGTGCAACGATTAATATGGAATCAAAGCGTAACTTCCGTTCGGCTGGTGTGTATGCGCTTCCTGGGGAAACCTTTACGGTTAAACGTAATGACAGCAATGATGTGGCGACTAAGATTGTCATCAACACTTTAAGAAGTGGTGCAACTCATGAGTTCAGCAAAGATGGATACACGCGACCAAAACTGCTGACTTCATTCGGCTATGAAGTAAAGCCGGGTGAAACCATCACGCTGACTTCTCCTTATGGTGGTCCAGTACAGGTTCACTTTGACAAAAATGATGTTCCGGTTGAACTGAAATTTAATCATGTGGCACAGCATCCAGTTTGGAGAAGTGAGAAGGACAACGACGCTTTTATTCAACAGTTAGAAGCCAATTTATTCGATTGGGCTGAGCTGATCACTCCTGGGTTTGAAGTACACTCAAAGCGCGACAAAATGTTGGAGTCGGTCAACGATGAAATGTGGTCTACCCCTTCGGAAATGGCGCTTGCAACAGAAGAATATGTTCACAACTACCCGCATGTGCTGGCAGGTTTCCAAGGGCCGGGCATAGATGAAGTGCCTGAAATTATTCAATACGCCCAAAACCAAGGTTGGGAAATCGCCAATATTGATATAGTGAAGCACATGAACGCTGACCAAGCGACGTGTGGTTATGGTTGTTCGGGTAACCCTTACGATGCTTACTGGTCATTCAGCCCACTCGGTCACGGTGATTTACATGAGCTTGGTCATGGTTTAGAAAAAGGTCGATTCCGATTTTCAGGCTGGGAAGGGCATTCAACGACCAATTACTACTCGTATTACAGTAAGTCTCGTTTCTTCCAGAATACGGGAAAAGTTTCAACTTGCCAAAGCTTGGATTTCAAAGGCCAGTTTGAATTATTGCAAGCTAGCCGAACTCAAGCGGATCCAAACGCATACATGGCTGCGCAAAATCAAACCAGTTGGAGTTGGGGCGCTCGTGTTTACATTCAAATGATGATGGCGGCGCAGCATGAAGGTGTGCTTAAAAATGGTTGGCATTTATTGGCGCGCTTGCACCTGATTGAACGTGAGTTTAACCGCTTAAAATCGGACGACGCGCTTTGGGATGAGAGACGATTGAGCATTGGTTTTGCCAACTACTCTCGGGAAGAAGCAAATAGCATCTCGAACAACGACTGGTTGCTTATTGCTCTGAGCTACATCTCTCAGCGAGATATGACTAGCTATCTCGATATGTGGGGGTTCTCGTTCACAGAAAAAGCGAAACAGCAGGTTGTGGCGCTGAATCTACCGCCGATGCCGCTCACTTACTTTGCAAGTAGTAATACAGGCTACTGTCTGAACGAATTTGCTCAAACACCGATAACTATTGATGGTCAAACGGTTTGGCCGCTAAATCAGTGATTAACTGGTAATTTGTATGAAAAGGGAGACTGAGTCTCCCTTTTTATTGGACTAAGCTTAGCGTTGAGTCTCGCTTATAGCTTTGCAATATATTACTTAAATGTTGACCAGATTGGTGCGTGATCTGAAGGCTTCTCGATACCACGAAGCTCATAGTCGATACCAGATTCAATACACTTTTCCGCTAGAGAAGGGGTTGCCAAAATGACATCAATTCGTAGGCCACGGTTATCATCAAAACCGCGAGAACGGTAGTCAAACCACGAAAATTGATCGTTCACCTCTGGGTATAGCTTACGGAAGGTGTCCACAAAGCCCCAGTCTAGTAAGGTTTTCAACCATTCGCGCTCTTCAGGTTGGAATGAACATTTACCTGTTTTTAGCCAACGTTTACGGTTTGGTTCGCCGATACCGATATCTGCATCAATAGGGCTGATGTTGATGTCACCCATAACAATCAATTGCTCGTCGTTATTGTGATGATCGTTTAGGTAGGTCATCAGATCTTTATAGAATTGGCGCTTGTATGGGAATTTGGTTTCGTGGCTGATGTTATCCCCTTGAGGGAAATAGCCGTTTAGCACAGTGACCTTTTCGCCGTTTTCATTTAAAAACGTTGCCATGATCATGCGCTTTTGATGTTCCTCGTTATCCGTCGGGAACCCTTTTTGTACGTGTAGAGGCTCTTGCTTACAAAGCATTGCTACGCCGTAATGTGCTTTTTGACCATGAAAATACACTTTGTAGCCCATGGCTTCGACAGCTTCAATCGGGAATGCTTCATCGTGAACTTTAATTTCCTGAAGACCAATCACATCAGGTTGGTGTTTGTCGATTAGCGCTTGGAGTTGGTGCAGTCGCGCACGTAGTCCATTGATGTTAAAGCTGATTACTTTCATTATTTATCCTTTTTGGGGCGTACTTTTGTATGAATAGTATCATTGTGTAAGAGCACTGAAAATGAGTCTCGGTGAAAGGATTGAAACGCTCTGAGCTACTTTGCTTTTAATTTGTTTTCTAAGTCGTTTTGCACGATCTTTAAAGCGTTAAGCGCAACTTCTGGATCTATCTCATTGCTCTCAAGCAAATAGATTAAATCGACAGCCAGTTTGATCTCTTCAGGTGCGTCATCTAAAGGCGAGGTTGGTTGATCAGCCATTATTGATGTTTTTCCCTATGTGTAATTTGGTTCTCTAGCTTAAGAAGTGCTGCTTCACAACGCGCTAAACGTTGCTCGGTTGCTAGTAATACTTTTTGAGCGTCGGCACGCATAAAACTAGGAGCGCTTTCGACAGCACGTTCTTTTTCTAACACCATCTCGCGCAAGCGTCTTGCCCACTCTTGATGTTGAGCGAGCTCCTGATAAAGCACGTTGATAGGCTTACGGAAATGGCTGCTATGTTTGATTTCATTCTTACGAATTTTAGTGGTAGAAATCTCGCGTTGAATCGCACCGATTTGCGCCACTAACCGTTCAGTGAGGTACTCAGCACGCAAAGCGGTGAGCTTACCTTCATTTTGCTCACGCACAATCGCATCCAGCGTGGCTTTTGCTTCTTTTACGCAAGGAGTAAGTAAGCGAGAGCGGCAACCAAATAAACGCTCATCAAAAAGCGGAACATGATGTTCGCCTCTTTGACGGTCAAGAACAGCGGCTTGCTTCGCCATTTGTTCTAGATTTTCCTGGAGTTGAGAAATGTTCATGACAAACCTACAAACCATGCGTCATAAGCCAATTTAATAGCTAGTATGCTGACGACAGTAACAAATACAGGACGAATGAATTTAGAACCAAATCTAATAGCGGAGTGCGCGCCAACAAAAGCACCAGCCATTAAACATACTCCCATTGTTAAGCCTAGCACCCAGTTGATATGTCCGAGGAATGCAAAAGTGATCAAAGAGGTAAAGTTACTGGTAAAGTTCATTGCTTTTGCTAAGCCAGAGGCGAGCAAGATATTCAGCCGGTACAGCGCCATTGAACTTACTGTCCAAAAAGCCCCAGTTCCAGGCCCTGCGAGTCCGTCGTAGAATCCTATGGATAAGCCTTGCATGTACTGTTTTTTATGAAGTTTTGGGCAAGGCTCGGGTATTGGACTTTGATGAGCAGAGTGGGGTGTTTTATGAAAAACGGTATACAACGCTGCCGCCAAAATAACAAGCGGCAATCCTTTTTCCAGCCAATCCGTACTAATCGCATCTACAAATAGCGTACCTAATGTCGCTCCGACGAGTGTTGCCACGAATGCACGCCTCCAGCATTGAGGTTTGAATAGACGTTTTTTGTAGTACGTAAATGCTGCAGTAGAAGAAGCAAAGGAAGCGGCAAGTTTATTGGTGCCTAGTGCAATATGAGGCGGCAAGCCTAGCGAAAGTAGAGCAGGTACGGTAAGCATGCCACCACCACCGGCAACTGCATCAATAAATCCTGCGACAAAAGCGACAAGCGCCAACACCAACAGCATGGTTGGCTCAATCATTTCCATAAATGGTGATTCTTCTAATATTCTATTTTACGTTTAAATGGAGGTAGTGAGTCGATTAAGGCTTGTCCGTATCGCTTAGTGACTAGGCGTCGATCAAGAATCGTTACTCTACCAGAATCTCTCTCTTTACGCAGTAAGCGACCTACGCTCTGGATCAGCTTTTTGCTTGCGTCTGGTACAGTTATTTGCATAAACGGGTTTCCTCCTTTTTTCTCAATGTATTCGGAATGAGCCTGCTCAACAGGGGAGGTTGGAACGCCAAATGGAATTTTTGTAATCACCAAGTTTTCAAGTAATTCGCCAGGTAAGTCTAGCCCCTCAGAGAAACTGCCAGTACCAAATAAGACGCTGGTTTTATTTGATTCTATTAACTTTTTATGTTTTTTTAGAATTTCTTGACGTGAGCTTTCACCTTGAACTTGCAACGCCCAGCCTTTTTTTATGAACTCCGAAGAGAGTGCCTTCGCGACTTGGTTCATCTGCCAATAGGATGAGAATAATACTAAGTTGGCTTTCTTGTCTTCCAAGTACTTAGGCAATATCTCGATAAGATATTCAGTAAATTGAGGCGCTGGTGGTTCATATTTCATCGCAGGGATGAGCAATTCTGCCTGGTTTTGGTAATCGAATGGTGACGCAAGCGCTAAAAACTGAGTGCCTGATTCTGGTTTTCCATCAATACCAACCTGATGGCAAAAGTAATGGAAAGAGTTTAATGCACGCATCGTTGCGGAAACCAAAATGGCGCCAATACATCTGCTCCAAATCTGTTGGTCGAGTTGCCATCCAATTTCAAGTGGCGAAACACTCACAATGAAATCACCCTCGCGATCGGGGTGGGTTTCTAACCAGCGAGCTAAAGGCGCACCTTTTTCACGAGTTGGTTCAGCCATTAAATGCCATACTTGCGCTAGGTTTTCTAACCTTTGAATGTAGAAACCGAGCTCTGCAAGCGCTGGTTCAGCCAACCTTGTCGCAAGCTCCCCGTCTTTTACTCTTTCCGCAATAAGGTCGGCAATTTTTGCCACGCTCTGATTTGCTTTTTTACTGAACTGTTTTAGTTCTTTGGATTGGTTCTCTAGCCACTCAGGTAGTTCACCGTGTTCGAAGCGGTAGATACCCTCTTCAAATTGAGCTAGGTCGAACTGTTTGGGCAATTGAGTCAGTGCCGGTATCAAGTTCTGAACCGCGTCTTGAAGGTCGTTGCGAAATCGAGCTACGCGTTTCTCGTCTGCGAGTGATGAAAACTTACTAATCGACTGATTTAACTTCTCAAGCCATGCTGCCGCACCTTTTAAACTCGCAGATGCTGAAGCATGGTCACGAGCGACGTGAGGTAAGTGATGTGCCTCGTCGAAGACGTATATCGTATTTTCTGGCTCAGGTAAAATCACGCCGCCACCTAAATCTGCGTCTGCCATGACGAGAGAGTGGTTAGCAATGATGACATCGTTTTTATCCAACTCTGAGCGCGCTTTTTGGAATGGGCAGCCGCGGTGGCCTGGTAAACTGTTATTGCAACTGTGTTTATCACTGACAATCAGTTGCCAAAGCTTATCGTCGATGGGTTTAGGCCAAGAATCACGGTCACCGTCCCATTTACCTTGCGCAAGAGAGCGATGCATTGTTTCTAACAGCTCTATATCTTTTTGCTTAGGTTTGGTTTCAAACATGGCTAACTGGCCACCATCAGCACCGCTAGCAGTAGCGAGCTTTTCTGCACAACAATAGCGTTGACGGCCTTTTGCCAAAATAAAAGAAAACTCTCGGTCGGTAATCCGACGAAAAAGAGGGAGGTCTTTATTTATGAGCTGCTCTTGCAGAGCGACGGTCGCCGTTGAGATAACCACTTTTCTATTGTTATGTACAGCCACGGGAATGGTCGCCATTAGATAGGAGAGCGATTTACCAATTCCAGTCCCTGCTTCTGCAACGAGTATTCGGTTAGATTTGTGATACTGACCGCACAGCGTTTTTGCAATCTCTGCAACAAGGTAGTTTTGTGCTCTTCTAGGCACAAAGTTATCAAGTTGATCTTGAAGGTTTTGATAGCTATTACGAATCGATTTTTGAATGTTACTGGTCAGCATACGGGCCTCAAATGCGTTGGAGGCGAATAGTAGCACACATCACTAGTTGTACAGTAGTTCACAAAACGGAATGCTTTTATAAGGAATGTAGATCTCCTTCACAAAAAAATATTGAACCTTATCTTAATGAAATTAATTTCATTATATGAAAAATATAAAACTCCAACTTGGTCTGATTTGTGGGTTTTTATTCTTTTTTTTGTTTTTTTAAATTTACTTATTGGATTAAAAAACCATTTGTTAATAATTTTGTAAATTACAAATAATAATGGAGATTGGTTAGATGTTCGTCGAATAAATAAAGGTAAACTTATCAAGTTATTGTTTTATAATGGTATTTTGTTTTTTTTACATTGGTATTTAGAAAATTTGACAGCCAGAATAATCTTTTGCACTCTTAGCTCCAGATTTTGAGGAGGTGCTGTATAACGTTTTGTTAACGCTCTACCTCAAACATATAAAAAAAGGGAACCGGACAAGGATATCCCGAACTAAGAAAAGGCAGTGGATTAATTATGAAAAAAACTCTATTAGCACTAGCTGTAGTTGCGTCTGCAACTTCAGTGAACGCAGCTGAAGTATTCAAATCTGAAGAAGGTTCTGTAGATTTCTACGGTCAGCTACGTCCAACTCTTCTATTCACAGAAAAAACTGATCACACAGCAGAGCTAAACACTAGCTCTTCTCGTACTGGTGTGAACGCGGTTTACGTTGTTGACGAAAGCCTAAAAGTTCTGGGTGAAGTTGAAATCGGTGTTGCTCTAGGTGACAACTACGACGCAGGTGCTGATTCAAGCGAGCGTACAGATGACTCTGTATACGTACGTCGCCACATCATCGGTTTTGATATGGGTGATATGGGTACTCTTCGCTTCGGTAAAGAAGGTACTTGGGCTGATGACGTATACTTCGCAGATTACTCTTACTTCTTCGGTGGTAACGCAGCGGAAACTGCATACGGTCACGCTTGGAACAACGATTCTCAAATCAAATACGCTTACGAAAATGACGCGTTCTGGCTAAAAGCTGGTTACGCGCTAGGCGAAAAAGATTCTAACGAAGAAGTACTAGAAGTATTCGTTGGTAAATCTTTCAACGACCTATCTCTACACGCTGGTGTACTTACTGCGAACAACGACATCAACGTAACTAAAGAGAAAAAACTAGTTCTTAATGGTGTAGAGCAAACAGTTTCTCACACAGAGCGTACTGATAACGAAAACCTATCTTTTGAAGTAACTGCTGAGTACGCACTAAACGAGCACACTCTAGGTGCTACGTACTACTACAACGAAAACGAAGATAAGCTAGGTAAATCAACAGTTGATTCACACTACATCGTTGTAGCTGGTATGTTCGCTGTTGCTCCTAAAACAACTCTATACTCTGGTTACGAGTACCTAGCTCAGTCTACTGACGAAGCAGGTAAAGTAGACGCAGACTCTTCTTGGTTCTACGCTGGTGTTGAATACAAGTTCTCTAAATGGGCACGTGTATTCGCAGAAGCGGGTTACACTTTCGAAGGTACTGACTTCGACAACAAAGACACAGACGACGCAACTAACTTCGGTGTTGGTGCTCGTTTCTACTGGTAATCAATACCCAGTTTGATATTGTAAGACCCAGCTATATGCTGGGTCTTTTACTATGAAGATAAGGATGAAAAATTCTATGCAGTTATCATTAAAAGTGGCAATGGCACTGTCTATTTTTGCCAGTACAAACCTCTACGCTGCAACGACTTTAGTGGTTCCAGAAGACGTGAAGTTATTGGCCGTCAACATGGAGAAGCCAGATCTAGAAGGTGGTCTTTTTTCTAGTGAGAAGACAATCGAACTACCTGACGGAACGAATCAAATTGTCTTCAAATATCAACCTACATTCGAAATTAACGAAAACCTTAAGACGGTTTACAGTGATGTAATCGTTGCTAAATTTGATGCTGAAAACGAAAAGCTAACGTTTGAACTGCCAGAGTTTAAAACTCTTCGCCAAGCGCAAAACAACATCTCGCCTCTAGATTGGCAATTACTGGATACCAAAGGCCAACCTATTGCTTTGGTCGAAGATGTATTAGAGTCAGATGGTGTTCAAATTGGTCGTAATTACCCTCAAGAATCTCGCAACTACAATATTGCTGGCGGTATCGCGAGTGTTGCCGTTAGTTATGTAACTGTGAATCAGCATCAACAATCAGTAAGTGATATCGAGCCTCGAGTTGAGACTAGTGATACCCGTTCAACAGCCGCATCGAACGACAGCCCAATGGTTGATGTATTAAAGACGATGTACCAGAAAGCGTCTCCGGCGGAAAAAGAGGCCTTTAAAAACTGGCTTGCTGAGCAGTAATCCCTTAGTTCATTAGATAGGGCTTAACTGAAAAAGTACGAATCTAAAAAGCAGGCTTTAAGCCTGCTTTTATCTTTTCTGCTTATTAGAGAGAGATTTCTCTCCATTCACCAGGCATTAGGTCGTTAAGGACGATATCACCCATCGAATGACGAATGAGGCGCAAAGTAGGGAAGCCAATGTGCGCAGTCATGCGACGCACCTGACGATTTCTTCCTTCAATAATGGTAATGGCTAACCAAGTGGTAGGGATATTTGCGCGAAAACGAACCGGAGGCGTTCTGTCCCAGACTTGTGGTTTTGGAATAACTTCAACTTCGGCTGGTAGAGTCATACCATCTTTTAGCTCTACTCCCTTTCTCAATTTTTCAAGATCTTGCTCCTGAGGAGCGCCATCAACTTGAACCCAATAAGTCTTCGGCGATTTTGACTTTGGCTGCGTTAGCTTCGCCTGCAAGATGCCATCGTTAGTGAGTACCATCAAACCTTCGCTGTCTCGGTCCAATCGGCCAGCCGCATAGACATTTTTGATTGGGATATAGTCCGCTAACGTTTTGCGACCATCGCCATCGGTAAATTGACTGAGCGTATCGTAAGGCTTATTGAAAATAATGACTTTACGATCTTTAGGGGCCACTTTTGGCTTTTGGCTTTTTGTTGGGCGATTAGGGCGGCGGTCTTGCTGAGTACGAGTCTTCGAGCCATTGCGAGCTCCTGAGTGTTTAAAATGGCCCGTTTTAGACTGGTTACGACTGCGACCTTTTTCCTGACCTGTACGAGATGACATGTTAACTACCCTGCAAAAATGTAAATGAACTGTGTTTGAAAGTTTTAAGTTTTCTCATGATCGGATATGATTTGCGCGCCTAAAACTAACAAACGCGCACAGAATGATAGACTAATTCGTGTTATTTGTTTAATTATATCAGTGCACTCATGGATTCAGAGCTTAGAGCTTCAAACTACAACAAAGAGTGCGAACCGCATGTGGCGTTAGTGAGGAGACATGTACTGCTAACGCGCAGCAATGCGTCAATTAAACCAACTCAGACGCTGAGTTGATCAGCCAACAAGTTGATTAAAAAATAGGGAAATTTCATGCCTACAGAAAAACCTACAATTATCTACACCATCACTGATGAAGCGCCGGCGCTAGCAACTTATTCATTACTACCAATCATTCAATCATTCACAGCATCGTCTGGCATCAATGTAGATACTCGTGATATTTCACTAGCAGGTCGAATTATCGCTAACTTCCCAGAGCATCTAAAAGAAGAACAGCGCATTGGCGATGCGTTGACTGAGCTTGGTGAACTAGCTCAAACTCCAGAAGCAAATATCATCAAGCTACCTAACATTTCAGCTTCAGTTCCTCAGCTTAAAGCGGCGATTAAAGAGCTTCAGGCGAAAGGTTACGATTTACCAAACTACCCAGAAGAGCCGAGCACGTACGAAGAGAAAGCGATTAAAGCGGCTTACGACAAAATCAAAGGTAGTGCGGTTAACCCAGTACTTCGTGAAGGTAACTCAGACCGTCGTGCTCCGACTTCGGTTAAGAACTACGCGAAGAAAAACCCACACTCAATGGGTGCATGGTCAGCAGAATCTAAGTCTCATGTTGCGAGCATGTCAGACAATGACTTCTTTGGTAGCGAAAAGTCTACAACTATCTCTGGTGCAACAGAGGTCAAAATCGAGTTTGTCGGTAATGATGGTACAGTTAAAGAGCTTAAGTCTGCGTTCCCATTACTAGATAAAGAAGTCATTGATACTTCAGTAATGAAGAAGAAGGCGTTGGTTGAATTTTTCGAGAAAGAGATTGCTGAAGCGAAAGCACAAGACGTGCTGCTGTCTCTTCATATGAAAGCGACGATGATGAAAGTTTCTGACCCTGTCATTTTCGGCCATGCCGTAAAAGTTTACTACAAAGACGTTTTCGATAAGTACGGTAAGCTGTTTGAAGAGCTAGGCGTTGATGTAAACAATGGCATCGGTGATGTTTACTCAAAAATTGAGTCTCTACCTGAAGCGCAAAAAGCAGAAATTGAAGCGGCCATTCAAGCGGTTTACCAAACTCAACCAGAACTTGCGATGGTTGACTCTGATCGTGGTATCACAAACTTACATGTACCAAGTGACATTATTGTAGATGCTTCTATGCCAGCAATGCTTCGCTCTTCGGGTCAAATGTGGGGACCAGATGGTAAACAAAAAGACACCAAAGCGATGATTCCAGATCGTAGCTACGCAGGTATTTACCAAGCGGTTATTGATTTCTGTAAAGAGCACGGCGCATTTGATCCAACCACTATGGGTAGCGTACCTAACGTTGGTCTAATGGCTCAGAAAGCTGAAGAGTATGGTTCTCACGACAAGACATTCATTCTAGACGCTGCGGGTACTGTTCGCGTTGTTGATGCTTCAGGTAACGTACTGTTAGAGCAAGCGGTTGAAGAAGGTGATATCTTCCGTATGTGTCAGGTTAAAGACGCACCAATCCAAGATTGGGTTAAACTAGCAGTGACTCGCGCACGTGCAACAGGTGTTCCAGCTGTATTCTGGCTAGATGAAAACCGCGCGCACGATGCTGAGCTCATCAAGAAAGTAAACGCCTACCTACCAGATCACGATACTGACGGTCTAGAGATTAAGATCCTATCTCCTGTTGAAGCTTGTAAGTACTCACTAGAGCGTATGAAAGCGGGCCTAGATACTATCTCTGTTACAGGTAATGTTCTTCGTGACTACCTAACAGACTTGTTCCCAATTCTAGAGTTAGGTACGTCTGCTAAGATGCTATCTATTGTTCCATTGATGAATGGTGGTGGTCTATTTGAAACAGGCGCTGGTGGTTCTGCTCCTAAGCACGTTCAACAAGTAGAAAAAGAGAATCACCTTCGTTGGGATTCTTTGGGCGAGTTCCTAGCGCTTGCAGCTTCGTTAGAGCATTTAAGTGTAGCGACAAACAATCCTAAGGCTCAGGTTCTCGCAGATACACTAGATAAAGCGACCGGTGAGTTTTTAGACACCAACAAATCTCCGTCACGCAAAGTGGGTGAGCTAGATAACCGTGGAAGCCACTTCTATCTTGCACTTTACTGGGCGAAAGCGCTTTCAGAGCAAACGGATGATGCGGATCTTGCTGCTGAATTTGCACCAATTGCAAAAGCGCTGTCAGAGCAGGAAGAAACGATCGTTGCTGAGCTAAATAATGCGCAAGGCGTGAAAGGTGAGCTAGGAGGTTACTACTTACTAGACGATGCATTGGTTTCTAAATTGATGCGTCCAAGCGAAACCTTTAACGCAATCATTAACAAGTAAGTTAGTGTAAAAACACGTCGTTTTCGGCGTGTTTCCTATCCTGTAAGTGAGTTGTAAGTGTTCCTTTTGTAACACGTGCTCTAAATAGTAAGAAACCCGCTATCTTGGCGGGTTTATTTTTCTCTTCAAAACATCAACGTGGCGTTTCGAGAGCAATATTTTTATATTTCGACAGCGCTCTAATTATTTGGCTTGGCCTTCAAGAGGCACGACGCTACTCGCGTGACAGCCTTTGGGACCTTTTTCAATCTCGTAAGAGACTTGTTGGCCTGCTTTCAGTGTACGATAACCGTCCATCTGGATAGTTGAGTAGTGGGCAAAGATATCTCCCTCTTCTTCATCTGAACAAATAAACCCAAATCCTTTGGCATTGTTAAACCACTTTACTGTACCTGTAGCCATGCTTTACATCCCTCATGCATTTTTTACTGATGTTGTTACTGCAACCAAGTTATACCTTTAACTTGGTACTACCATTGTCAGCGAATGCCAACAAACGTCAAATCAATGATAAGTCACATTCATCAAACCACTTAAAGAAGAGAGGTTTCAAAATGATGATTTATGCATCGACACTTTCCACTGTAGTCAATGAATTTCGACAGTCAATAGCAGTGAGCAACAAACAGAAACATAATTGAAAACAAATCACTTTTGAGATTAACAAATTTGCAAACAGTTTTTCGTATATACGCAGAAGTTTAGTCAATTTGCCTATGAAGTGGCTCATACTGAAAAAGCCATACTGTCCGTGTTGCTTATGGGAGAAGAATCCTCTGACTGAATAAAAAATGAAGTTTTCGTGATAATTACCGTATTCTCAATGAGGAAGTGTGATCCAGATAGAAGATGATGGGGTGGTTTGCAATAGTCCGAAAGCAATAAATAGAAAGTTCTTTTATAAGAAAAAATGTGTAACTTATCGACAAGCATCTTTTATTTGCGCCGTATCAAGACGTGCATTAGTCTCTATATTAGGTAGCAACTTTTATCGATCAAAGATCGAATTCGGTGCCATAACTCACTACACCGCGCTGCGTGCTTGTGGTAGATTGTTTTTATAGGTCGAAAACATCAACCCTTTGATACGATATCTTTAGATTGCCATGAGTAAAAATTTTGAATGGGTCACTCCGGACTCTGATCTTCTGGAGCGAGAAAGTACGAAAGTCCAGCCACCTAAGCTGTACAATGTCGTACTCAATAATGATGACTATACACCTATGGATTTCGTCATAGAGGTGCTTGAGCGATTTTTCTCACATGATATTGATAAAGCAACTCAAATCATGCTTCAGGTCCACTATGAAGGAAAGGCAATTTGCGGCACATACAGCGCAGAAATTGCCGAAACAAAAGTAGCGCAAGTTACGATGTACGCAAGGGAAAATGAACATCCGCTACTTTGCACTATGGAGCAAGCGTAAACAAAGAAGACTTGCTCGAACAACCCCAGTTGTTTTTTCGGGAGGTACTTATGCTAAATAAAGAACTAGAGTCAAGCCTTAACGGTGCATTTGCTCGGGCGCGAGATAAACGCCACGAGTTTATGACTGTCGAACACCTCCTACTTGCATTGTTGGAAAATGATGCAGCTAAGGAAGCCCTTCTAGCTTGTAAGGCGGATCTTGACGCTTTACGTAACGAACTCGATATTTTCATCGATCAAACTACGCCTCTTATCCCAGATAGTGATGAGACGCGTGAAACGCAGCCGACTTTGAGTTTTCAACGTGTACTACAACGCGCCGTCTTTCATGTACAGTCGTCTGGTCGTAATGAAGTAACAGGCGCCAACGTGCTTGTTGCTATCTTCAGTGAGCAAGAGTCGCATGCCGCTTACCTTCTGAAGAAAAATGACATCTCCCGATTAGATATTGTTAACTTCATCTCCCACGGTATTACTAAAGCATCAGGTGCAGGTGAGGATTCATCATCAGACTCGTTTAGCTCAGAAAGTGTTGAAGAGCCTAATTCTGAAGAACGCCTAGAAAGCTTTGCGACGAATCTTAATCAAGTCGCTAAAGATGGAAACATCGACCCACTCATTGGACGTGATAAAGAGTTAGAGCGCACTATTCAGGTACTTTGTCGACGCCGCAAGAATAATCCACTACTAGTGGGTGAGGCAGGGGTTGGTAAAACAGCCATTGCGGAAGGTCTTGCATGGCGAATTGTCGAAGGGCAGGTCCCTGAGGTTATTCAAAACAGCGTGATTTATTCACTAGATATTGGCTCTTTGCTCGCTGGTACCAAATATCGCGGTGATTTTGAAAAGCGCTTCAAGGCGATTTTGAAACAACTTGAAAAAGAAGAAGATGCCATTTTGTTCATCGATGAAATACATACCATCATCGGTGCAGGCGCGGCATCTGGTGGTCAAGTCGATGCAGCAAATCTTATTAAGCCTCTTTTAAGTAGTGGTAAGTTGCGTTGTATTGGTTCGACGACATACCAAGAATACAGCAACATTTTCGAGAAAGAGCGTGCGTTGTCTCGCCGTTTCCAAAAGATAGACGTTGTAGAACCTTCATTAGATGACACAACTAAAATCTTGATGGGCTTGAAGCCGAAGTACGAAGCTCACCATGAAGTACGTTATACCAATAAAGCACTGCGTGCCGCGGTAGAACTGTCGGCTAAATACATTAATGAACGCCATCTACCAGATAAGGCCATTGATGTCATTGATGAAGCTGGTGCTCGTAGTCGTCTTGCTCCTGCAAGCCGTCGTAAAAAAACGGTCGGAGTGGCTGATATCGAATCAATGGTTGCCAAAATGGCGCGAATTCCAGAGAAGTCGGTTTCTTCTTCAGATAAAGACATTTTGAAAAACTTAGATAGCAAAATGAAGATGTTGGTATTTGGTCAAGATAATGCGATTGATGCATTATCCGAGGCGATCAAGCTGACACGTGCAGGTTTAGGTGTAGACAACAAACCTGTTGGTTCATTTTTGTTTGCAGGCCCAACAGGGGTTGGTAAAACAGAGGTGACGGTGCAGTTATCTAAGCTTCTAGGTATCGAGCTACTTCGTTTTGATATGTCTGAGTATGGTGAGCGTCACTCCGTAAGTCGCTTAATTGGTGCGCCTCCTGGTTATGTCGGTTATGACCAAGGTGGTTTGCTAACTGATGCTGTTATTAAGCACCCACATTCAGTCGTATTACTTGATGAGATTGAAAAAGCGCACCCTGATATCTTTAACCTGCTGTTGCAAGTCATGGATAACGGTACGCTAACGGACAACAATGGTCGCAAAGCAGACTTCCGTAATGTCATTCTTGTTATGACAACTAACGCAGGAGTGGCGGAAACCGAGAAGAAATCAATTGGTTTGATTCAACAAGACAACAGTCATGATGCAATGGCGGAAATTAAGAAGGTGTTTACTCCTGAGTTCCGTAACCGTCTTGATAACATCATCTGGTTTAACAGCCTTGATGAAAGCGTTATCCATCAAGTGGTTGATAAGTTCATTGTTGAACTGCAAGTGCAACTTGATGCGAGAGGCGTTTCAATGGAAGTATCGCAAGACGCTCGCCATTGGTTAGCACATAAAGGTTATGACAAAGCTATGGGGGCTCGCCCAATGGGGCGTGTTATCCAAGAACAGCTTAAGAAGCCTTTGGCTAACGAACTGTTGTTTGGATCTTTAGTTGACGGCGGTACAGTGAAAGTAACGCTGGTCAACGATACGCTTGAGTTTGAATACTTAAGTGAGAAAGAGACAGCGATGCATTAATCGTTAGTCGGTAACAAACGCAAAAGCGCACGAGAAGATCGTGCGCTTTTTTATCTGAACTAAATCGGAAAAAATTGTGCAATAAAAAACGGAGCAGCTTGCTCCGTTTTTTATTGCATCCGAAAATCAGAGATTAACGAGCGCGGAAGACGATGCGGCCTTTTGACAGGTCGTATGGAGTCATCTCTACAGTTACTTTGTCACCCGTTAGGATACGGATGTAGTTCTTACGCATCTTGCCAGAGATGTGAGCAGTCACAACGTGACCGTTTTCAAGTTCAACACGGAACATAGTGTTTGGTAGAGTGTCAAGGACTGTGCCTTGCATCTCGATTACGTCTTCTTTAGCCATTTAATCCTCTTTAGAAATTAGGCAATATTAGCGGGCTATATTCTGCCGCTAAATAGTAATTATGTAAAGTTGAGGCGTATTCTACCCTCGCCAACGCTGATTTACTAGCCTTTGGTGGCGTTGAAAGCGTGTTTTGTAGCTCATTGCTGGGCACTCATCAATCTGATATCCCAAATATAGCCACTGTTGTTTGTTTTCTTGGCAGTATTTAATTTGATAAAACACTGCTAACGTGCCAAGAGATAACTCGTAGTCAGGGTCAAAGAAAGTATAAAAAGCACTCGAGCATTGTGGCATCAAATCTGTCACCGCAATGGCGAGCAATTGATCTGATTCATCGTAAATGTGTAAAAACGACGTTGTCAGCCAGCTGGTTTGAGCAAATCGAGCAAACTCATCACGCTTTGGTGGGTACATAGTGCCGTTTCTATGCCGTTTGCAGATGTACCTACTGTAAAGCTCAAACCATTCCTCATCCATTTCAGGTTTCATTTCCCAGCGTAAAGACTGTGCTTTATTAAGCAGCCTCTTCTGACTTTTTGATAATCTAACGTCTGGAATCGAGACTCGAATTGGCTGGCAAGCGGTGCAATGCTCGCAATGCGGTTTATATATGGTATCTCCGCTACGACGAAAACCGTTAGCCATGAGCAACTGGTAATTTTCTTCAGTATGCAGCCTTTCATCAAGCGCCACCGCAACCCGCTCTTGCCGTTCAGGCAAATAACTACAAGGGTGATTATTCGTCAACCCTATTCGAATATGTTGTATATCCGTACTCATACTGAATCCTGCAAAACTTGGGGCTGATAGGCATCAAATAGTGTTTGCTTTTCTCTTAAAGATAGTAGTTTTTGCATAAATTCGTCACGCTCAAGTTCAAATGCGCCAAGTGATGCCAAGTGAGAATTCATAACTTGGCAATCGATTAATTGACCTTGCTTTGACGCCAAATGGTTGCATAAGTACCACAATGCAATTTTGGATGCGTTATCTTTTAGGCTAAACATCGACTCCCCGCAAAAAAGTTGGCCCACGCAGATGCCATATAGTCCGCCAATCAGGTTGTTGTCATGCCATACTTCTACAGAGTGACAGTGACCAAGTTTGGCTAACTCAATGTAGGAAGCTTGCATTTCCTCGTTGAGCCATGTTTCCTCTGCAGGGCGTGTTGAAGAACATAGTCTAATCACTTCTTCTGTCGCGAAATTGAGTGTTACTTTATAGTTATGTTTACGCTGAAATTTTTTGAGACTTTTAGATGGCTTAAACTGCAATGGGTCAAACACAGCGCGCGGAGAAGGGCTCCACCATAAAATAGGTTCACCAGGACCATACCAAGGGAAAATGCCTTGATAGTAACCATTGAGGATTCTCATGGGGTTTAAGTCACCACCAAAAGCCAGCAAACCATTGGGGTCGCTGAGTGCTTTATAGGGTGAGGGAAAGTTGAACGTTGCATCGAGTTCAGTTAAATAAATAGCCATAAGAAGTCGTTACCAACATTGGAGTCAGAGGAGTTTATGATGACCTGGTTAAGAAATATCGTAAAAGTATGGCTTGGGATCATACTGTTTTTACCACTTGTCGCCAACGCAGCCTATGAAAGAAATGTTGCCAAGCCAGTTAATGAAGTAGTTTACGGGAAGATTGACTCTGTCCGTTATATTACTCAACAAGAGGTTGTTCAATCGAAAAGTAACGGTTGGAAGACACTACTTGGTGCCACTATCGGTGGTTTAGTCGGTAATCAATTTGGTGGCGGTACGGGAAGAGAAGTCGCGACGGCAGTGGGTGCGCTTGCAGGTGCCGCAGTTGCTCAAAACCAAAGTAATTACCAATACACGGTTGAATATAAGTTAGTTGAGCTACTCATCAAAGTGAAGGGTGATAAGCTAATTAATGTCATCCAAGATGTTGATAAAAATATGTTATTTAGTCGAGGGGATGAAGTTCGTATTTTATATTTTGATGATGGAGTCAGGGTTGATATCACTTATTAACCCTAGGTTGTTTTAGTCTAACGAAGCCTAATCAGGCATGTACAGTCGGGCTGGCTTATCGTCAAATCAAGTCGAAATAGTTTGCTGTTTCGCCGTGCTTCTTTCGCTCTGATTTACATCGCTGGCAATGCCTTTAATTCTGTATCTTTAGGCTGCTTGAGGATATTCATAAATTAGCGCCGATTTACTCTGGTTTTGTCGTGTTTTTTTGGGTAGTCTGAATTCACGAAGAATTGTTTAGCCCTCATAAAAATCGTATGTTGAGGGCACAAAGGATTATCAACTTTTAATGGAAAGCCTAACGTTACAACCTATCAATAAAATTCAAGGGGAAGTGAACCTCCCTGGCTCTAAAAGCGTTTCTAATCGAGCTCTTTTACTTGCTGCTCTTGCTAAAGGCAGAACTCGCCTTACTAATCTCCTCGACAGTGATGATATTCGTCATATGCTGAATGCGCTGACTAAACTAGGCGTTCAATACCAACTTTCCGAAGATAAAACAGAATGTCTCGTTGAAGGCCTTGGGCGTCCGTTTTCTGTCTCAGAGCCGGTAGAGTTATTTCTCGGCAATGCTGGCACTGCGATGCGACCATTAGCTGCGGCTCTTTGTCTTGGAGAAGGGGAGTATGTACTGACGGGCGAACCTCGTATGAAAGAGCGTCCAATTGGTCACCTTGTCACGGCACTGAAAGATGCTGGTGCGAACGTTGAGTACATGGAAAACGAGAACTTTCCGCCTCTCAAAATAATTGGTACTGGCCTAAAAGCAGGTACAGTTTCTATCGATGGGTCCATTTCAAGTCAGTTCTTGACCGCTTTCTTAATGTCTGCGCCATTGGCTGAAGGTGAAATTCGCATCAACATCGAAGGCGATTTGGTTTCTAAGCCTTATATCGATATCACCCTGCATATCATGAAGCAGTTTGGAGTCGATGTGATCAACAATGACTATCAAGAGTTTGTGATCCCAGCCGGTCAGCAATACATCGCTCCAGGTGATTTCTTGGTTGAAGGTGACGCGTCTTCTGCTTCTTACTTCTTGGCGGCGGCAGCCATCAAAGGCGGAGAAGTTAAAGTCACGGGTATCGGTAAAAACAGCATTCAAGGTGATATTCAATTTGCTGATGCGCTTGAAAAAATGGGTGCAGAAATTGAATGGGGTGATGACTACGTAATTTCACGTGTTGGTCAATTAAAAGGCATTGATATGGATTACAACCATATCCCTGATGCTGCAATGACCATCGCGACAACAGCGTTATTTGCCGAAGGCACTACCGCTATTCGTAACGTTTATAACTGGCGTGTAAAAGAAACAGACCGTTTGTCAGCTATGGCGACTGAGTTACGTAAAGTTGGTGCGGAAGTGGAAGAAGGGGAAGACTACATCATCGTCAAACCTGTGTCTCAGTTAAAGCATGCTGCGATTGATACTTACGATGATCATCGAATGGCGATGTGTTTTTCGCTGGTGGCACTTAGTGATACGCCTGTGACGATTAACGATCCAAAGTGTACGTCGAAAACGTTCCCTGACTACTTCGACAAACTTAAGGCTTTAAGCTGCTAAATATTCTGACCTAAAACAGGAAAGCCAGAGTGAATAACACTCTGGCTTTTTTGTTTCCCAATACTATTTAACCAGCGTAAATTCCTTAGAAAGGTGATGCGCTAAGTATTTGAACATATTGAATACTGCAGTCGTATTTGAAGTTGGTAAACCTTTGTCATCAAGGAAGTATTCACCTTTAAAAACTAAAACACCTTCTTTTTCTTCTACACTTGTGGCTCGCATTCCCTCGATGTAATCATCGTGCTCTTGGATGATTTGGTTAGCGATCAAAAGAAGGTCGAACTCTTCGATAAACGTTCTATCAGACATATTCTTTCTACCATCCTATTCAGTTAAGAACGCTGAGTATACCTACAACTAAAATGGGTTTGCATGATTAATTCAGTCAATCGTTCAGTAAGACTAAACAGATCAATTTTTAGAGTATAAGCATGATGCGGAGGAAGATGGCAGAGCATTGAACCAAACTATTTTGTGATGGGTAACAAAATTTATTGCATTGGATTAGCGGATGCTAAGTTTGCCTGTTTAGATATGCCGCTCAATACCTTTCAGAACCCTGTCTCTTTGAAGTATAAAGACGATGAATTGTCAACCAATCGGATCTGAATTTCAAAAAAGCAGTTGATCTTCTTTTCATCTCGCACAATAGTAAAAAAAGAAGCAATGAAATAGAACATTATGCGGGTGGCCTTTAAACAAGGTTTCTACCCGCATTATTATGAAGGACGTTAGAGTCAGTTATGGGTAAATCACTCGTTATAGTGGAGTCACCAGCCAAGGCAAAGACGATAAATAAGTACCTTGGTAAAGACTTTATTGTTAAGTCTAGTGTTGGTCATGTGCGTGATCTGCCTACGGCCGGTCAAAGCACTGGTGAGAAAAAAGCCGCAGCCATCTCAACTAAAGGGATGAGTCCGGAAGAGAAAGCGCGCGTTAAAAAAGAGAAAGACCGCAAAGCGTTGATCAAAAAGATGGGGATTAACCCATATCATGACTGGGAAGCGAATTACCAAATCCTTCCAGGCAAAGAAAAAGTTGTCAACGAACTACAAAAACTCGCCAAAGACGCAGATTGCGTATATCTCGCAACCGATTTGGACCGCGAAGGGGAAGCAATCGCATGGCACCTTCGTGAGATCATCGGTGGCGATGAAGAGCGATACAAACGTGTAGTTTTTAACGAAATTACGAAAAACGCGATCCAACAAGCTTTCCAGACACCTGGCGAGCTGAACATGGATGGTGTAAATGCCCAACAAGCACGTCGCTTCATGGACCGTGTCGTTGGTTTTATGGTTTCACCTCTACTTTGGAAAAAAGTGGCTCGTGGCTTATCTGCTGGTCGAGTGCAGTCTGTTGCGGTGAAATTGTTAGTTGAGCGTGAGCGTGAGATTAACGCGTTTGTACCAGAAGAATTCTGGGACATTCATGCGAATACGAAAACGAAAGACAAAGCGGACTTTAAACTGCTTGTTGCTCAGAAAGACGGTTCTGCGTTTAAGCCAGTTAATGAGGCAGAAACCAAAGCAGCGATGTCTGTACTTGAGAACGCAAGTTACGAAGTATGTAAGCGTGAAGACCGCCCTACAAAGAGCAAGCCTTCAGCACCTTACATCACCTCTACGCTTCAACAGGCAGCAAGTACACGTCTGGGCTACGGCGTGAAAAAGACCATGATGCTAGCTCAGCGCCTCTATGAGGCCGGTTACATCACTTATATGCGTACGGACTCGACTAACCTAAGTGCCGAGGCTGTGGACGCTGTACGTGACTTTATTGGTTCTGAGTTTGGTGATAAGTACCTGCCAGCGAAACCATTGACGTACGGTAGCAAAGAAGGGGCACAGGAAGCGCACGAAGCGATCCGTCCTTCAAATGTGGGTGTTAAGGCGGAAGACCTGCAAGGTGTCGATGCTGATGCGCACAAACTTTACGCTTTGATTTGGAATCAGTTTGTAGCGTGTCAAATGACGCCAGCAGAATACGATTCAACAACCATCAGTGTAAAAGCGGCAGAATACACGCTTAAAGCGAAAGGCCGTATCCTTAAATTTGACGGCTGGACTCGTGTACAGCGTCCAATGGGCAAAAACGAGGATACAATCCTTCCTGCGGTACAACTTGGCGATAAGCTAAGCTTAGAGTCACTTGACCCTAAACAGCACTTTACAAAGCCACCTGCGCGCTACACTGAAGCAGCACTGGTTAAAGAGCTAGAGAAACGAGGTATTGGTCGTCCGTCGACTTACGCATCGATCATTTCTACGATTCAAGATCGTGGCTACGTGAAAGTTGATCAGCGCCGTTTCTACGCTGAAAAAATGGGTGAAATTGTTACTGACCGCCTTGATGACAGCTTTAACGATTTGATGAACTACGACTTTACTGCGCGTATGGAACAGAAATTGGACCAAATCGCTGAAGGTGAAGTGAACTGGAAAGCTGTGTTAGACAACTTCTTTGCTGATTTTACTGGCGATCTTGAAAAAGCGGAGCTGGATGAGTCAGAAGGCGGTATGAAGTTAAACCACATCGTCATGACGGATATCGAGTGTCCGACGTGTAGCCGTCCAATGGGCATCCGTACTGCTTCGACAGGTGTGTTCTTAGGCTGTTCAGGTTACGCGTTACCACCAAAAGAGCGTTGTAAGACAACCATCAACTTGGGTGACGAAGAAGGTATTATTAACGTTCTAGAAGAAGACGTTGAAACCGCAGCTCTTCGTGCTAAAAAGCGTTGTCCGATCTGTGAAACAGCGATGGACGCATACCTGATTGATGACAAGCGTAAGATGCATGTTTGTGGTAATAACCCGAACTGTGAAGGCTACCTTGTTGAATACGGCGAGTTCAAAGTAAAAGGCTACGATGGTCCAGTTGTTGAATGTGACAAATGTGGCTCTGATATGGTGCTTAAGAACGGTCGCTTTGGTAAATACATGGATTGTACGAGCGAAACGTGCAAGAACACTCGTAAGATCTTGAAGAATGGCGAAGTCGCGCCCCCGAAAGAAGATCCTGTTCATTTCCCCGAGTTGCCATGTGAAAACTCAGATGCGTATTTCGTACTTCGTGATGGTGCTTCAGGTCTATTTATGGCGGCAAGCAACTTCCCGAAATCGCGCGAGACACGTGCTCCTTTGGTTGCTGAACTGGCACGTTTTGAAGAGCGTTTACCTGAGAAGTTCAAATACCTAGCGACCGCACCGCAAGAAGATCCTGATGGTCGTCCTGCAGTTGTACGCTTTAGTCGCAAAACAAAAGAGAACTACGTTCGTTCGGAAGAGAATGGCAAACCATCTGGTTGGACAGCGCTCTTTGTTGACGGTAAGTGGGAAGTCACTGATAAGCGTAAAAAAGCGAAAGCATAAAAACGTACGATCTAAGTAATGTAAAAAGGCAGCGATATCGCTGCCTTTTTTGCGTTTTGTTTTTGCGTAAAGGCCACTGTGTTGTTCGTATAGATCTTTGCTGCTTTGACTGAGTTTTGCTGACGCGAGAAGATCCCAGTATCAATATTTCGTAGTCGCTGATGTATTTTTTATGTAAAAAATATTCGTTGTAACTTTCATTTTGCATTCACATATTTGTTATACATTGGGCTAAAAAATCGGCGGTGTAGTGAATCCGTTCGTAAATTGTTTTCACAATGTAATCGTTTGCTTTTCCATGTGTGATCTAGATATCGTCTTGAGTACGCAAGAGCTGTATGGTACACAGAATGGCGTATTAAAAATTGTAATTTAGAACCCGCTTAGATAATTTATTACAAAAATTAGTGCAACTGTGTGCATTGTTTGCGTCAAAAAATAAGGAAAGAGTGGACGTTGCATACTGGAAGTGCCGTAGCTTTTTTATCCGTGTTGTAAGAGTTCACAGAAACTCAGAGACGGTTGCTAAATGTATTCGCTTGACTCCCCGAGTATGACTCATTCAAGCGAGTACCAAATCCAAGCTATAACGATATGGAGAACAACAAATGGCTGGTGTTTTGGGAATGATTCTTGCTGGCGGTGAAGGCTCTCGTTTGAGACCTTTAACGGAATCTCGCAGTAAACCTTCGGTACCGTTTGGTGGTAGTTATCGATTGATCGATTTTGCTCTAAACAATTTTGTTAATGCGGATCTGATGCGCATTTACGTCCTAACCCAATTTAAATCTCAATCTTTATTCCATCACTTAAAAAAGGGGTGGAACATCAACGGCATTACAGACCGCTTTATCGATCCTATTCCCGCTCAAATGCGTACTGGTAAACGTTGGTACGAAGGGACGGCGGACGCGATCTATCAAAACCTGCGTTTTATGGAGTTAGAGGAACCAGAGCAAGTTTGTATTTTTGGCTCTGACCATATCTATAAGATGGATATCAAACAAATGCTGAACTTCCACTCAGAAAAGCAGGCTTCTCTGACGGTATCTGCATTGCGCATGCCACTAAAAGAGGCGTCGCAATTTGGGGTTATCGAAGTGGATAGCGAAGGCCGTATGATTGGCTTTGAAGAAAAACCAGCAAATCCGAAGTCGATTCCTGGTGACCCTGATTACGCTTTAGTTTCAATGGGTAACTATGTTTTTGAAGCTCAGGTACTGTTCTCAGAGTTGGTCGAAGATGCGGATAATGAAGCTTCATCACATGATTTTGGAAAGGACATCATTCCAAAGATGTTCCCTAGAGGTGATGTGTTCGTGTATGACTTCAGTACCAACAAAATCAGTGGCGAAAAAGAAGAGGTGTACTGGCGTGATGTCGGAACTATTGATGCGTACTGGCAAGCGCATATGGATCTGCTAGAAAAAGATGCACCATTTTCGCTGTACAACCGTAAATGGCCATTGCATACCTACTACCCACCATTGCCACCTGCGACATTTACCGACTCTGATAATGGTCGTGTGCAGATAATCGATAGTTTAGTGTGTAATGGCAGCTATGTTAGAGGCTCAAGAATCGAAAAGTCGGTGCTTGGTTTTCGCAGTAATATTGCTTCTGCTTGCGATATCAGCGAATGTATACTTCTTGGTGACGTAAAAATTGGCGAAGGATGTGTTTTACGTCGTGTGATTGTCGACAAGGATGCCGATATTGCTCCTGGTACTCAGATTGGTGTGAATCTTCAAGAAGATAAAAAACACTTCCACGTGTCTGAGGAGGGCATTGTTGTTATTCCGAAAGGAGCTCGAGTTGGCTACTAACAACTTATCTATTCTGTTTGTAGCTTCTGAGGTTGAAGGCCTCATTAAAAGTGGTGGCTTGGCAGATGTTGCCAAGGCACTACCGGAAGCCCTTCAAAACCTACAGCAAGACGTAAGAATTACCATCCCTGCGTACAGCAGTATTGATAAACTCGCAGACGCAGAAGTTGTATTAGAAACAGAATTAACATCATGGCCGCATACGGAGTATCGAGTTTTGCGGCTCATGTTAGGTCAAAATCCTGTTTACCTGATTGATTGTCCGCCGTATTTCAATCGACCATCAATGTATGCGGAGAACAACCAAGCGTATACTGATAACGGCGAGCGCTTTGCGTTTTTTAGTGCAGCATGTCTCGATATGTTACCCAAGCTCGCCTTTCAACCTAATATCATACACGCGAACGATTGGCACACAGGTCTTGTTCCATTTTTGCTCAAGCACAGGTATGGCAATGATCCGTTTTTTGCTCATACTAAAAGCGTCATTTCAATTCACAATGCGGTCTTTAAAGGCGTATTTAGTTATGAAGATGTGCAGTGTTTGCCAGAGTTTCATTGTAGAAACGTTCCCGATGCTGCGGTGAGTGCAACGCATATTACGATGCTTAAAGCTGGTGTAATGAATGCAGATAAGATAAACGCGGTTAGCCCTACGTACGCAGAGGAACTAAAAACAGAGCTTGGCAGTCACGGCATGGCTTGGGAGTTTCAGCAACGTGCGCAGGACTTAGTCGGCATCTTGAATGGTTGTGATTACAGCGCTTGGAATCCGGAAACTGATACCTACTTGCCGGTTAATTACTGCGCCGACCAGCAAAGTATGTCGCAAGGGAAGAAAGCTTGTAAAAAAGCATTACAACAACGACTAAATTTGCCCGAAAAAAATGTAGCTATGTTCGGTATGGTTTGTCGGTTGACCCAGCAGAAAGGCGTTCATTACTTGTTGCCTGCTTTGGCCGACTTTTTGAAGCACGATGTTCAGCTAGTTGTCGTTGGGACCGGAGACCCTGTTCTTGCCGCTCAGTTACGAGAGGTTGCCGCGCAGTTTTCTAGCAAATTTGCCTTTGTAGAAGCGTATGACAATGAACTTGCGCATATCGTTGAAGCTGGTTCTGATTTCTTCTTGATGCCTTCTGAGTTTGAACCATGTGGCTTAAACCAAATCTATAGTATGGCTTATGGGACATTACCGATAGTACGCGGTGTTGGTGGCTTAAAGGACAGCGTTAGCGATTATGATGTAAACCCATCTGAAGCAACGGGGTTTGTTTTTTTCGAACCGACACCGCAGGCATTGTTGTTAACGATGCTAAGGGCACTGTTGCTCTACGCTCAAAACGAGCCTGAAGTGAATAAAGTACAGTTGCACGCGATGCAACAAGACTTTTGTTGGCAAAAGGCCGCAGAATCTTATTTGCAGCTTTACCACTCAGCGTTAGTTTGACTTAAAATTGTAACGAAAGGCACCGAATGAGGTGCCTTTATTATCTTGAGTAAGGGGAGTGTGGTAGGATGGCTTTTTACTCAATAGCACGATCTTTTTGATACTCAATATGACCCAGCCGCTACTTTTTCATAAAACCTATTTGCACCCTACTAGTAATGAGTGGGTTGTATTTGTGCACGGTGCTGGTGGTAGCTCTTCTATCTGGTTCAAGCAAATTAAAGCTTACAAGCAACACTTTAACTTATTGCTGATCGATTTAAGAGGTCATGGAAAGTCAAATCAGTTACTTAAAGAGCTCATTGCTAGCCGTTATACCTTTACGGAAGTTACCCAAGATATTTTGAAAGTATTGGACCATTTAAAGATCCAATCCGCTCATTTTGTCGGTATGTCGCTTGGTACTATTATTGTTCGAAACCTTGCTGAATTGTCATCAGAGCGCGTACGTTCGATGGTGCTCGGCGGTGCTGTCACAAGGCTTAACACTCGTTCTCAGATATTGGTGAAATTAGGTAATTTTTGTAAGCATATCCTACCGTACATGTGGCTCTACAAACTGTTCGCTTATATTGTTATGCCTCAAAGAAGCCAACGAGAATCTCGCCACCTTTTTATTCGCGAAGCCAAGAAGCTTTGCCAAAAAGAATTTAAACGTTGGTTTATTCTTGCCGCTGATGTAAATCCGTTAATGAAATATTTTAAAGATCGAGAGTTACCCATTCCGACTCTTTACTTAATGGGCGACAGGGATTACATGTTTATTAAACCTGTCAAAGAAATGGTTGCAGCACATAAGCTCAGCATTCTACGAGAAATCCCGAATTGTGGTCATGTATGTAATGTAGAGCGTCCAGAAGACTTCAATCAACACTCCATCGAGTTTATTAAACAGCAAGCTGTATGTGCTTAAAACTGAGTGCATCCAATGAATAGGAGAGCCGCTATAGCTCTCCTAGTTGATATCCACATTGCCAACATGCACCAAATTGCCCTTCGTTTATTTCATGACATTTTGGGCATTGCCAATCTTGATACTCATGCCTATCGGATTGTTTTCGATATGCTTTTACTATTTCTTCAGCTTTCATCTTTTGTGCCGTGTCAAAAAGCCACACATAAGGATCGGTATCATCACCAAACGGCAGTTCTCCTTTTAAGCCGAAAATACCTTCTCCGCGAACTTCACAGTAAATTTGTTCCACTTTAAGCAGCTCACATACAATGTGTGCTTCTGCTGGGTTTTTAGCGATAAATATTTTCATCAAAATACCCACTTCACCAATTACGAGTTTTGCTGACTTGGTGTCGGCCTTACTTTATTCATAACCCATTTAGTGATGATTGGAAATAGTCCCAATAGCGCAAAAGACGCTAATACTGCGGGTGAAACAATGCCCGATAGGCTTTCAATTGTTGCTAATTGAGTACCTGCATTCAGATATACGGCTGTGCCTGGCAGCATACCTATTTGGCTAGTGAGATAAAATCGACCTACAGACATCGGTGTTAAGCCCATCAGTAAGTTGATTAGAAAGAAAGGGAATACAGGGATTAGACGCAAGGAAAATAGATAAAAAGCTCCGTCTTTTTCGACACCTTGATTAATTGCGTTGAGTTTATTTCCGAATTTGTTTTGTACCCAGTCACGCAATAAGTATCGGCTGCTCAAGAAGGCCAGTGTTGCCCCCATAGTGCTAGCGAAAGAAACCAGTAGCAAGCTTGTCCAAAAACCAAATAAGGCTGCACCAAGTAAGGTGACTACTGCCGCTCCTGGGATAGAAAAAGCGGTAATTGCAATGTAGGTAAAAAAGTAAATCGCAGCCGAGAATACAAAATTCTGATCGATGTATGTAGTTAGTGCTTCTTGTTGGGCTTTTGCATTCTCTAAGGTTAAATACTGGCCAAAGTTAATACCTAAAAAGACGATAGCCGCTAGTAGGATGAGACCTAATATCAGTTTCTTATTCATAATTTTGATTCCAATTTGGGATATATGTAATAAGACAGTAGGAAAACCGAAAAAATTTCACAAAAAAACCGCAGATTAGACTGCGGTTTTACAAGATAGTTTTTAGGCCGACTTTTATTGGAGGCCGTTCATCAACTCATCTCGGCGAGCTTGAGGTACCACACTCCAATGAGTGCCGTTGATAGCACCTTCTAGTGCCCATAGCAACTCAATGTTGACGGTTGCAGAGTGCGTATCTCTTATCGCTTTATAGGCGTTAAGCGCACCTTCCTCTTCAAGCTTCTCTACGGATTCGATGCCGGCTTTTTTTAGCATGCGCTCGGTAGCCAGTCGTAAGTTAGGCAAATCTTTCAAACGGTTAGGCTTTGTACTTGCTTGCTGTTCTTTCTCAAGCTTTGCCTTTTTCAATGATTGATTCGCTACTTCGATTAAGCGTTCGCTTGATTCCCATAAATCGCTGGAAATAGCGTAGTACTTTGTAACGACTGGAAAGCCACGTTTTTTATAAACGTAAGGCTTTAGCCCTTGTTTCTCGAAGTCAGATGAAGTTTTTTGGTCTGCTCTGATATGAAGCTGATTGTTTACCACTAGTGCAAACATTGTTTCATCAGCGAATAGTCCGAAGCCACCAAACATTGAGCGCGACTTGATATTACCAAGTGCCTCAAATAGCTTCATAGAGTCTTTGAGTATCGGTTTATCCATGTTTTGTTATCTCGGTGTAATTAATATTACGCCACCAAAAGTCAGGTCCGAGAGAGTAGCAAACATGCGTAAAAACAATGTCATTACAGAGTAAAGTCATTGCTTACACACTTGCCATCGGTAACCCCGCTACCTTCCATATCGTAATATGGTTCAGGCCGGAGGCTTTGCGTCCCACTCTTTCGAATGGTTTGCCCTGTGCGTGACACAATGAGCATACTTCTTATATTGAATTAACATCACGGTTTAGCGTTAAAAGTGTGATTTCGGTTCAATAAAAATGATAGGTTGAATGCTCTATTTTGCATATGGAAAGGTGCAAATTGGCCTTTGAAAAGGAGTTCTTAATATATATTACATTTATATAAAACAGGGAGTTAACGTTAGTCAATTGTTATTAGAGTGGTGTGAAGTATTAGAGAATGCTTAATTTTTCCAAAAAAATAAGCGCCCCTGTAGAGCGCTTATTTAACACGGTTAAATACAGTGAAATTTAGTTCATTTTTTTCACAGTATTTCGAATTACAAGCTCAGGTTGCATTTCGAAAATTCGTTTTTCGTGTTCTTTATCTTTGATACGCTCAAGTAGAATTTCGAATGCATTTTTACCAACACGACGTTTAGGTTGGTGGATAGTCGTTAGCGGTGGAGAGAAGTATTCTGCAAGCTCGATGTTGTCGTAGCCGATCACTGAAATATCTTCAGGAATTTTGATCCCGTTTTGTTGCAAGCGGCTCATTAGGCCGAGAGCCATTGTGTCGTTAAAACAGAATACCGCCGTCGGGCGCTTGTCCATTGCGGTAATTTTATCTGCAACTAATACGGCCGTATCACATTCAAAGTTACCTTCAAGGATCCAGTCTTCATTTACAGCTAGGTTCGCTTCGCTCATTGCGCGACGGAAACCTGCAATGCGCTCTTGGCAAGCAAGCTTTTCAAAATGACCGCTTAGACAAGCGATATCCGTATGACCATTGTCAATCAGATGTTTGGTTGCAATGTAGCCACCTTCTTCTGAGTTATCCATGATCTTGTCTGCTTGTGAGCTCTCTGGGCCCCAATCCATGACCACTTTAGGAATGTCCGCATGACGGTCAAGCATCTCTTTTAGTTCTTCGGTTAAGTCAGAACACATCACTAGGATGCCATCAACGCGCTTTTCAGCCAGCATACGAATGTAATCGCGTTGTTTTTCGTAAATCCCGCCTGTGTTACATAAAATCAGAGTATAGCCTTGGCGGTAACAGTAGCTCTCAACGCCATCAATCACTTCTGAGAAAAATAGGTTAGTTGATTGAGTTACTAACATGCCAATCGTACGAGTTGAGTTGCATTTTAGGCTGCGTGCAACGGCACTTGGCGCGTAATTCAGCTCGTCAACGGCTTTCATTACTTTTTCTTGCGTTGCTTCTGCAACGAAACGCGTTTTATTGATAACGTGCGAAACTGTCGTAGTGGAAACGCCGGCTAAGCGAGCAACGTCTTTTATCGTGGCCATAAATGGTGTCCTGTATCGAGCTACTGAAATATGTCGTATTGGATGTACCTGATGCTCTAATGGTTTCACACCTAGCAATATAAAATTGGCGCTAAGTGTCTCGGCAGCGGTTGATCCAAGTGCGACAAAAGGGTACGTAGCAGCATCGGTCGATGAATTTTATCTTTTTTCTATCTGATGAGAAATTGCCATCAACCTGTTAAGAAAACACAAAAACCGCTATATTTCAGCGGTTTACATATAAATCATATTTAATCGTTTGCGCTCACATTTTAGCCCTATGTGGACTGACTAGCAATGTTTTCAGCAAGAGATTTGTGTATTTGAAGTCACATTTTGACTGCTAAATAACCAAGCGTCTTTGCGCTAAGTTAAGGCAAACGAATATTATACCCAAGTTACTTACAATTGGTCACTTTCAGGCATACAGGAAGCCCGATAGGCAGGCTCCCTAAAAATAGGCGGCAATTATTCACCAAGAAGGTAGGCGCTGTCTAGTTTACAAAATGCAACTAATAGTTTCGCGACACTCGAGTAAAATCCAAATTCGTCGAATTTTTTACATTTGTCTGAAAACTGAGGTAACCAAGACATCAATTGTTGCTGGATAAAGTCGTTTTGTTTAACGAAGGCTTCTTCCATGTGTTTTTCTTGTTCAAGCTCGTTTGAGCGGATAATCATGTTCCCGAGAAAGTCGAGCTCAACGGCTAAGTGATCCGCAGGTTCCTTTAGGTTTTCGTCTACTTGAACGCCAAATTCAGCCATCAACTTTTCCATTTCCTCAGCTGGCTTGTCATTCAGTAAACCTGATTCACCAATGTACATGGATGCGTAAGGAAGAGCGCCGTATTTTTCTGTCTTCAAAAACAGTTCACAAAAGTCAGCTGCAAGCTCTAGTTGTGCATCTTCACGATCTTGTAACCGATTCAATGCATCAACTAGGCTATCAACAGCTGGTTTCAGCGACTCATTTTCACCTAAACCTGCGAGAAAACTGCGAATTTCAACACTGTGATAGGCTTCCAATTCTTTCTCTGTTAGTTCTTTTGCGAACAAGCTCGAAAACCACCAGTAAATTTCAGCGCGTTTTTCATTAAAAGCTTTCACTTCTTGCATTTTGGGCTCCTGAATGATGCTTCAAGTCATGCATCACAAAGTCAATTAGGGATATCCCCTAAGTGTAATCAATTAAAATGAATAGCAGTAACTATAATTGTTGTGTTTTATGGTCAAAAATGACCGTTTATTAATAGCAATGGGCAAGCTTGTTTTGAATCAATAAAAACGCTAAATCTTGCGTTTTAATGTATCTATGACTAGAAATGTTACTAGTTATGAATAGAATACGTCTTGGATAATAAGAAGACAGAAAAGTGGTGTAAATGAGCTATCACGTATTAGTCGTAGAAGATGATGTTGTAACTCGTAGTAAGCTTGCGGGATATTTCCAAAATGAGGGCTACCAAGTCAGCGAAGCAGAGAGTGGCGCAGAAATGCGTGAAGTTTTGCAAGCGGGCGATGTAGACCTGATCATGCTGGATATTAACCTGCCTGGTGAAGACGGCCTGATGCTTACTCGTGAGTTACGTAGCCAATCGGATATTGGTATCATATTAGTAACAGGACGCACGGATAGCATTGATAAAATCGTAGGCCTAGAAATGGGTGCTGACGATTATGTGACAAAACCTTTTGAACTGAGAGAGCTGTTAGTTCGCGTTAAAAACTTGCTGTGGCGTATTTCAGCAGCGCGCAGTGGCAGCTCGAAAGCGAATGAAACCAGTGAAGAGCACATTGTGCGCTTTGGGGAGTGGACATTCGACATTCAACGTCGCGCACTTAGCCGCAACGGTGAGCCAGTAAAACTAACTAAAGCAGAGTATGAACTTTTGGTGGCATTATCGTCTTATCCTAACCAGGTGTTAAGTCGTGAGCGTATTTTGAACATGATCAGCCATCGAGTGGATGCGCCGAATGACCGCACCATTGATGTTCTTATTCGACGTATGCGCGCAAAAATGGAGTTCGATCCCAAGAACCCACAGATTTTTGTAACGGTACACGGCGAAGGCTATATGTTTGCTGGTGACTAGTTGGAACATAACTAAATCGTAAAAAGAAAAAGGAGAGCTTCGGCTCTCCTTTTTTGTGGCTTCAAGATAATACTAGTTTGCTTCAACCATTGGTGTTTGGCCGACAGTATCACGCAACCTTTGCCAAATACTGCCCAAGTACTCATGCCAATAAAGCTCTGTTTGTTCTAAGTAACGCGCTTTAGGTGAGTATTTATCCCAAGGTTGACTGATTTCGCTAATAGCTAAGAAGTTGGTCGGGGCTGGGATTGGTTTAATGCCTGCTGCGTTGAACTCATACAATGCACGGCTCATGTGACTCGCAGAAGTGACTAACACAATCTCCTTTTGTTGAACGAATGCAGCCGCTTGACGCGCCTCTTCCCACGTATCTTTCGCATCTTCTAATAAAATGATATCGGATTTCGCGACTCCCAACGCAAGGGCAACGTTCGCCATCATTCGCGCGTGGCTAATTTCAGATCCGCCAGCATAGCCGGATAAGATTAATTTCGCGCCTGGATACATTCTTAAAATACGAATGCCCTCAGTTAAGCGCATTAATGCTGCACGGCTTAACTGCGAGGTGGGTGGAATTTCGTCATCGATAACATGACCATTCCCTAAAACCATCACGTAGTCGATGGTGCCAGAAACTGGCAAAAAGGCTTTATGCTCTCGCTCTAACGGCATAAGAAGCTTGGTTGAAACAGGTTGGAAGGCAACAAGAAAAATGCCAACAAAAGAGAATAGAACAACGAAGCAGCCAGTTTTACGTTTTGTAGTAAAACTAATGAGAGCAAGACCCAACAAGCCTATCAGCAGCAATGCCGGAAGGGGCATAAGCATGGCTGACACTACTTTTTTCAGCTCAAACATACATAAATAGTCCGAAAAAACATCAATTGATAATAAAAATGAGGGTATCCCTCTTTATTCCTGCTTTCCTTGTGCCAGAATAGCGGCACAATCCGTTATGATAACTCAGCAGAAGTGACAGAAGACCGCAATTTCGACGATATCGCCCACAAATTTGCAAAAAATATTTACGGCTCCGATAAAGGGGAGATCCGCCAAATCATTGTGTGGGAAGATTTTCTACAGATTCTAAGTGAATTAGATGCTGACCAGCAACCCCTAGAAGTGTTGGACGCTGGTGGTGGTTTGGCACAAATGTCGCAAAAGCTTGCTAAGCTCGGACATCGAATCGCTTTATGTGATCTATCTTCGGAAATGCTGCAGTTGGCTAAGCAGGATATTGAAAAAAACGGTTTGCTTGAGCAGTATCGCCTGATTCATTCGCCTGTCCAATCCATCGGTGAACATATGGATGGACAGGTCGATCTGGTTATGTTCCACGCTGTGATGGAGTGGCTGGTTGATCCTAAGACCGCACTTGAAACAGTTCTTGAACAAGTAAAACCGGGAGGTATCGCATCAGTCATGTTCTACAACCACCACGGTTTAGTCTATAAAAACGTGGTTTGTGGCAACATTCCTCATATATTAGACGGCATGCCTCACCGAAAAAGATTTAAACTACAGCCGCAAAAAGGCTTAAAACCTGAAGAAGTCTACCAGTGGATAGAAAATTCAGGTTTTAATATTTGTGGCAAATCTGGTATTCGCTCATTTAGTGATTACATAGGCAATATGGAATACATGGGTGATTACGAGTTTGAAGATGTGTTGGCGCTAGAAAAACAACTTTGTCGACAAGAGCCATACCTCTCATTAGGCCGCTACATTCATGTGTGGGCTAAAAAGAACGATAAACAGGAATAACAATGAGTGAGATGACTCTCAATGCTGCAGAGCAACCAATCGATGAGCTGGTTGGCTGGGTTAAGCAGCACGATTTCTCGTTGAACCTGACCACAGAGCGATTGGCATTTTTGATAGCCATTGCCGTACTGAGTAATGAAAGGTTCGATGAAGAACTGGGTGAAGGTGAACTGCATGATGCATTTGCCATCGTCACTCGACTATTTGATGAGACCGGCGAAGCCTCCGCTTTTCGTGCGAACAATGCGATCAACGAGATGGTTAAGCAGCGTCTTATGAGCCGTTTTGTCAGTGAAATTACTGACGGAGCGAGCATTTACCGCTTGTCGCCATTAGCGATAGGAATAACCGACTACTACGTGCGTCATCGTGAGTTCTCAAAACTGCGTCTATCTATCCAGCTATCCATGGTAGCGGATGAAATGGCGAAAGCGATTGAGGCAGCACAAAAAGGTGGCACACCGGGTCACTGGAAGAAAAACGTATACGGTGTTTTAAAATATTCTGTAGGCGAAATTTTCGATCAAATTGACCTCAACCAACGTGTTATGGATGAGCAGCAACAGTCAGTGAAACAACAGATTGCTGACCTGCTTAACAAAGACTGGCGCGAAGCGATCAACAACTGTGAAGCACTTCTGTCAGAAACATCAAGCACGTTGCGTGAACTTCAAGATACGCTGCAAGCCGCCAGTGATGAACTGCAAACTCAGATCCTCGATATTCAAGAAATTGTTTACGGTGACCCTGAGCTGGAGTTTATCGAAGAAGCCTTGTTTGGTCTGCAAATGAAGCTGGACCGAATCACAAGCTGGGGCCAGCAAGCTATCGACCTTTGGATTGGTTACGACCGACACGTGCACAAGTTTATCCGTACTGCAATCGATATGGATAAGAATCGTGCGTTTAGCTCGCGTCTGCGTCAATCTGTCAAAGATTACTTCGATGCGCCTTGGTATCTGACTTATGCAGATGCGAAGAGGCTTTCCGACCTTCGTGATGAGGCCCTAGTACTGCGTGATGACGAGGTCACGGGTCAAGTTCCGATGGAAGTAGAATACGAAGAGTTTCAACAAGTCAATGATGAGTTGTCTGAACGAATTGGTGACATGCTAAAAGCGCATAAAGATCAAGGCACACCAATCGATTTGAGTGTGGTACTGCGAGATTACCTTGCACAGCACCCTTACACTCATCATTTTGATTTAGCTCGCATTATCGTCGATCAAGCTGTACGTCTAGGGTATTCAGAATCGGATTACCAAGCGATTCAACCAGACTGGAAAGCAATCAACGAATTTGGGGCAAAGGTACAAGCGAATGTCATCGACCGATACTAATGAATACATGTCAGAGAATCTGGCAAAAGCAATTTCTAACCCTCTGTTCCCAGCGCTAGACAGCATGCTTCGAGCAGGGCGTCATATCTCAAGTGAAGATCTAGACAATCACGCGTTGTTGTCGGATTTCGAACTTGAGCTTTCTTCTTTCTACCAACGCTACAACACCGAATTGGTGAAAGCGCCAGAAGGTTTCTTCTACCTTCGTCCTCGTTCAACGTCTCTGATTGGCCGTAGTGTTCTTTCTGAACTGGATATGCTGGTGGGGAAGGTACTGTGTTTCCTTTACCTAAGCCCAGAGCGTCTTGCGCACGAAGGCATCTTTACTAACCAAGAGCTGTACGACGAACTGCTTGCTCTAGCAGACGAAAACAAGCTGATGAAGCTAGTGACGAACCGTGCGACTGGTTCTGACCTTGATAAAGAAAAGCTGTTTGAAAAAGTACGTACGTCACTTCGTCGTTTGCGTCGCCTAGGCATGATCATCAACATCGGTGAAACCGGTAAATTCAGCATCAGTGAAGCGGTATTCCGCTTTGGTGCCGATGTACGTATTGGCGATGACATGCGTGAAGCGCAGCTGCGTCTAATCCGTGATGGTGAAGCAGTAGTGCACACCAAAGAGCCAAGCCAAGGCAGCTTATTGTCTGAAGAAGATCAAGACGACCAAGCCCAAGAAGAAACAACAGAAGAGGGTGAAGCATGAGCATGATTGAACGCGGTAAATACCAATCGCTGACCATGGTCAACTGGAACGGCTTCTTTGCCCGTACGTTTGACATCGATGGTCTGGTCACCACGCTATCAGGTGGTAACGGTGCAGGTAAATCAACCACAATGGCGGCGTTCATCACCGCATTGATTCCTGACCAAACGCTGCTGCACTTCCGTAACACGACAGAAGCGGGCAGCAGCCAATCGTCTCGCGACAAAGGTTTGTACGGTAAGCTACAGCCGGGCGCATGTTATGCGGCGCTAGACGTGGTGAACTCACGTAACCAACGCCTATTGTTTGCAGTAAAACTACAGCAAGTTGCGGGTCGTGATAAGAAAGTAGACATCAAACCGTTTGTGATCCAAGGTCTTCCAAGCCATGTGAAACCAACGGATATCTTGGTTGAAAGCGTATCTGCGACTCAAGCTCGTGTACGTCAAATCAATGAAGTAAAAGAATCAATCGCAGAATTTGAAGGCGTTCAATTCAAAGCGTTCTCTTCTATCGTGGATTACCACTCGCAGATGTTCGAATTCGGTGTGATTCCGAAGAAACTGCGTAACTCTGGTGACCGTTCTAAATTCTACCGCCTGATCGAAGCATCGCTTTACGGTGGTATCTCAAGTGCGATTACCCGTTCGCTACGTGACTACCTTCTGCCACAAAACGGCGGCGTGAAGAAAGCGTTCCAAGATATGGAATCGGCGCTGCGTGAAAACCGCATGACGCTAGAAGCGATCAAAACCACGCAAGCAGACCGTGACTTGTTCAAACATTTGATTACAGAGTCGACCAACTACGTGGCAGCGGACTATATGCGCCATGCTAACGAGCGTCGTAAAAAACTAGAACAGACATTGTCTTTGCGTTCAGAGTTATTTGGTTCTCGCGAGACCTTGATTGAGCAAAACAATCTGCTTAACCGCGTTCAAGAAGAGCTGGAACTGCTGATCGAGTCAGAATCTTCTTTAGAGCAAGACTACCAAGCGGCTTCTGATCACTTGCAACTGGTGCAAAACGCGCTGCGTCAGCAAGAGAAGATCGAACGCTACCAAGAAGATCTTGAAGAGCTTAGCGAGCGTCTTGAAGAACAAATGATGGTAGTCGAAGAAGCGCAAGAACGCGTGATGATGGCTGAAGAGCAAGCTACCGTTGCAGAAGAAGAGGTGGATAGCCTTAAGACGCAACTTGCTGATTACCAGCAAGCTCTTGACGTTCAGCAAACTCGCGCCCTTCAATATCAACAAGCAGTTCAAGCGCTGGAGAAAGCGAAGCAGCTACTTGGCGATGACAGCCTAACGGCAGAATCGGCACAAGCGCTTGTCTCTGAGCTTAAGAGCAAAGAATCAGAAAACACCAATGCGTTGCTATCGGTTAAGCACAAACTGGACATGTCTTCTGCAGCGGCAGAGCAGTTTGAAACCGCGCTTAAACTGGTACAAAGCGTCGTTGGTCAAGTTGAGCGCAAAGACGCGTCTGAACATGCGAAAACTGCAATCGCGAAAGCGCGTGAGTCACAACAAATCGCACAAAACGAACAGCAATGGCGAGCACAACACCGTGATCTCGAACGCAGCCTTAACCAGCAGCGTCAAGCACGTGAACTGGTTGCTGAATACAAAAAGCAATATCACGTTGAACTAACCGATGAGGTTACATTTGAACAAGAACGTGAACGTCATGCGACGCAAATCGAATCACTAGAGATAGCTCAAGAAGAAGTTCGTGATCAGCGTGGTGAACAGCGCCGTCTAGAGCAAAACGCGGCGGCAGAAATCAGTAAGCTTGAAGCAATAGCACCAGCTTGGATTGCGGCGAACGATGCGCTAGAGAAACTGAGAGAGCAGAGCGGTGAAGAGCTTGAGGATCGCCATGCGGTAATGAACCACATGCAAGTTGTCCTTGAACAAGAAAGGGAGCTGTCTTTAGCTAAAGATAAGCTTGCTGAGCGCCGTAGCCAGCTAGACGCTGAGATTGAGCGCCTAGCTTCTCCTGGTGGTTCAAACGACCCTCGCCTGAAAGGTTTGGCAGATACGCTGGGCGGTGTATTGCTGTCTGAGATCTACGATGACATCACGATTGATGACGCGCCTTACTTCAGTGCGATGTACGGTCCGGCTCGTCACGCTATCGTTGTTTCTGACTTGTCAGGCATCGAAGAAAAACTGGTAGAGCTAGACGACTGTCCAGAAGACTTGTACATCATTGAAGGTGACATCGATGCCTTTGATGACAGCTCGTTCGATGCAGAAGAGTTAGAGGGCGCGGTTTGCGTTCGTATGAACGATCGCCAAATGCGTTACTCTCGCTTGCCTGAGATCCCATTGTTTGGCCGTGCGGCACGTGAGCAGCGTCTAGAGTTGCTGCGTAACGAACGAGAAGAAGTGGTAGAGAAACACGCGAAAGCGGCGTTTGATTCTCAGAAAATGCAGCGCTTGTACCAAGCGTTTAACCTATTTGTGTCTAACCACATTCAGGTTGCTTTTGACGCCGATCCAGAACAAGCACTGGCAACTATTCGTGATAAGCGTAACCAAATTGCTCGCGTGTTGGCGGATCTGGATGCGAAAGAGCAACAACAACGTTCTCAGCTTCAAACCAGCAAGCAAGCGTTGTCTTCTCTGGACAAGCTAGCGTCACACATGGTGCTTGTTGAAGATGAGTCATTGCAAGCGCGTTTTGATGAGCTAGAAGAGAAAATCGCTCAGCTTGCAGAGGCAAAAAACTTCTTAAACAACCATGCAAAAGCCGTCACGCAATTAGAGAATATTGCGTCTGCGCTTGATGCTGACCCAGAGCAATTCGATGCACTAGAAGCAGAATACAAAGCGGCAGACGAGCGGCTACAAGATCTTAAGAAGCAAATCTTTGCACTCTCGGATCTCGTTGAACGTCGTCACTACTTCGCTTACTCAGATTCAGTAGACCTACTGAACAAGAGTAGCGAACTGAGTGAGCAGCTAAAAGCTAAACTGGTTCAAGCTGAACAAATGCGTACTCGCTCTCGTGAAGAGTTGAAGCAATCGCAAGGTCAAATGAACCAATACAACCAAGTATTGGCATCATTGAAGAGTTCACACCAAGCGAAACTGGAAACGGTTCAAGAGTTCAAACAAGAACTTCAAGAGTTTGGCGTGAACGCTGACGAAGGTGCGGAAGAGCGCGCAATGCGTCGTCGTGACGAACTGCACGAGCGTCTACACTCGTCTCGCAGCCGTAAGAGCGAATACGAGCGCACGATCACCTCTACTGAACTAGAGATGAAAGGCTTGGCAAAACGTCTGAAGAAAGTTCAGAAAGAATACGTTGAGCTGCGTACGTTCGTGGTTGCTGCGAAAGCTGGCTGGTGTTCAGTACTTCGTCTGGCGCGTGAGAATGATGTTGAGCGTCGTCTACACAAGCGTGAACTGGCTTACATGTCAGCGGATGAACTGCGTTCGATGTCGGATAAATCACTGGGTGCGCTGCGTCTAGCGGTTGCGAACAATGACGACCTGCGTGATGCGCTGCGTCTATCAGAAGATAATGCACGTCCAGAGCGTAAAGTTCTGTTCTATATTGCTGTATACCAACACCTTCGTGAGCGTATTCGTCAGGATATCATCCGTACTGATGACCCAGTTGAAGCAATCGAAGAGATGGAAGTCGAGCTGGCGCGTCTAACGGAAGAGCTAACGCAACGTGAAAACCGTCTAGCGATCAGCTCTGAGTCAGTAGCGAGCATTATCAAGAAGACGATTCAACGTGAGCAAAACCGTATTCGTATGCTGAACCAAGGCCTGTCGAACATCTCGTTTGGTCAGGTGAAGGGCGTACGTCTGAACGTGAAGATCCGCGAAAGTCACGAAGTGCTACTGAACGGCCTAGCGACACAACAAGAGCAGCATAAAGACCTGTTTGAATCGACTCGCTTTACCTTCTCTGAAGCAATGGCGAAACTGTTCCAACGCGTGAACCCACACATCGATATGGGTCAACGTTCTCCTCAAGTTCTGGGTGAAGAGCTACTGGATTACCGTAACTACCTAGAGCTAAGTGTAGAAGTGAACCGTGGTACAGATGGTTGGCTACAGGCTGAGTCTGGCGCGCTATCAACAGGTGAAGCGATCGGTACCGGTCAGTCAATCCTTCTTATGGTTGTTCAAAGCTGGGAAGAAGAGTCTCGTCGTCTACGCAGCAAAGACATTGTGCCTTGTCGTCTGCTCTTCTTGGATGAAGCCGCGCGTCTGGATGCGAAATCGATCGCGACATTGTTCGAATTGTGTGACCGTCTGGATATGCAGCTTCTCATCGCGGCACCTGAAAACATCAGCCCAGAGAAAGGTACGACCTACAAACTGGTGCGTAAGGTGTTTAAAGACCACGAGCACGTACACGTAGTTGGTCTGCGTGGTTTTGGTCAAACGGATAAGCCTAAGACTGAAGCGCAAGAGATGATTGAAGAGTTTGAATCGTAAACCCCGAATCTAATAAAACGCCCGCAATGAACGCGGGCGTTTTTGTATCTATTTACGAGGTAGGCTTCGAACAACATAAGACAAGCCGAGACTGTAGGACGGCAGTCTCGGCTTATTAGCGGAACTTCACGAGGAAGCGACGTTTATTCCTCTGGAATATCGTCCCTGACTTCGATCATTTCAGCAAGCTCTTCGAGTGCTTGGACAGAAAGCTCAGACAAGCGTTGTAGGTGTTGGTCTAAGCTCTCTTGTTCTTCAAGCTCTGGTTCATCATTATTTGTTTCTTTTATTAGCATTTCCCAACCTCTCAAGTTGAGTAAGGGGAGCTCTCATCATACTCAAAAGGCAAAGTAGAAAAGAAACGATCTATGTTGATTTTGTTAGCTCGATCATTGATTCAACTTATATATGAGAAGGATGTGTTTAATAAGGAGAGCAAGTGCAAGGTTTTTGGATGCGGGAACAAAAACGCCAGTAATCATGACAATTACTGGCGAGTAATAACGAACATTATGTCGGAGGGTTAGAACAACGGCTTCACACCGAACTGCTCTGCCGCGTAAGCGACGCGTTCAATCGGTTTTGGATACTCAGCAGGTGTGCCAAGGCTCTCTATGTGTTTCAAACGAGGAAGCAAGCCTGCACCATTAGCGATTTGGATTGCCAGACCAGGGCGAGCGTTAAGCTCTAAAACCATAGGTCCTTCATCTTTATCCAGCACCATATCCGTACCCATGTATCCCAAACCTGTCATTTCCCAGGCACTTGACGCAAGCTCCAGCAAGCGCTCCCAATGCGGTACTTGAAGGGTCGAAAGGTCTTTACCTGTATCAGGGTGATGAGTCACTGGATGATCGAACTGCACCGCTCTGACGGCTTTACCTGTCGCGATGTCAATGCCTACTCCTACGGCACCTTGGTGAAGGTTTGCTTTGCCGTCGGAAGCCGCTGTAGAACAGCGCATCATCGCCATAACTGGATAACCTTTAAATACGATGATCCGAACATCTGGTACGCCTTCATAACTGAAGCCATCAAAACAGTCATCAAACTTGATTAAGTTTTCAACCACAGCAACGTCATTTTTACCACCAAGAGAGAAAAGGCCAGCAAGCGCATTACTAATGTGACGCTCGACCTCATCCCTACCAATTGTAGAGCCGGAGGGTTTGGTATATACCCCGTTTTTGTGAGACGTAACAACCAGAATGCCTTTACCGCCACTACCTTGTGCAGGTTTGATTACAAAACCAGGCCAGTTCTCAACCATTTTGTGGATAGTCTTAACTTCAGCTTGGTTATGAATGACACCGATCAGGGCAGGAACTGTTGCTCCTGCTGCCTGTGCAATAATTTTGGTCTTTAGCTTGTCATCGACAAGTGGGTATTTAGAACGATCATTGTAACGGCCAATATAGCTGTGGTTACGCTTGTTCATCCCCATAATGCCTTTATGGCGAAGCTTAGACGGCGAAGTAAAACTTTCGAACATCGTTTAGTCCTCCGCTAGTGGTTTGAAGCGTCGTAGCTCAGTGAGGCGGTAACCTGTGTAAGTACCTAGTAATAGAATACCGGCCAGAACAATCAACTGTAGACCAATGAAGTTAAAGGTTAAGTGTTGAATGTATGAGTTCGTCATTGCAAGGTAAACTAATACCGCTGTCAGCAATGAACCACCACCTTGCAGAGCAACTTCCTTCGCACCTTCTTCTTCCCATAGGATTGACATACGTTCAATCGTCCAAGACAAGATGATCATAGGGAAGAAGGTAATTGTTAGGCCTTCCGTTAAGCCCATCTTAAACGCAACAACGGTGAACACCGAGATGATCATAATAACGGTAATAATGACCGCAGATATCCTTGCTACCAGCAATAAGTTCAACCTAGACAAATAGCTTCGAATAATCAGGCCTGTACCTACAATTAGCAAGAAACCGACAATACCCGTTAATAGTTGAGTTTGAACAAAAGCAACGGCAATCAACACAGGCATGAAGGTACCGGATGTTTTCAGGCCGATAATCACACGCAAGAACACAACGATCAGAGCACCAATAGGGATGAGCATGATGGTTTTGAACATCGCTTGCTCTTCCAAAGGTAAGCTATGAATTGAAATATTCAGTAATCCATCTGCTTCTATTTTGTTGTTTGTAGCTTGTTGTGGTGTCATTTCTTGCTTAATCATCGAGAAATGCACTTGGCTATTTTTACCACCAACAAGGTCAAGTAAGGATACGTTTGATTCATCCCACACTAACAAGTTGGGTTTCACTGCTTTTTGTTCGGATTTTGGTGAAAACAGTACCCAATCTTTACCTGACCAAACCTGAACCATTGGTTGAATTGTTTGGCGTCGACGACCATCTTCTAGTTCGATAACACCGACGGTTTTGCTCTGTATACCTGCGGTAAGCAAAATATTATGCAGTGCATCAGTACGGCTGAAATCGTTCAGTAGTAGCGACGAGTTTTGGCTATCTGGGTCATTAAGCGCTTTGATAAGCTCACGAGTAAACGTCACATTATCGGCTGAGCGACTCATCGCACGTTCGATAAGGGCATTTGCCGCTGCTGCTTGTGGTGCTGATAGCGTTGGTGGCGTAATGTCTTCCGTTGGCGGTAAAGGAGTGACTTTAGCCTGAGGGTCTACTAAGAACTGGGCTTTGTAGTATATGGTTTGTGGCCCTTGAGCTTGGCGAATTGACCATTCTGCACGACGGCCTGAATCGTCATTGATGTAGGAAACGCCATAACCTGATGAGGAAGCAGATTCACCAATAAGTGTGTAACCACTTTGCGTATGCGGTGCTGCAAGTGACGCTTTTACTTCGTTGCCGTTAGCATTGAACTCAATACGAGCTTCTACATCCCACACCTGGCGAGTTTCGCCTGGCGTCCAAGGCACGCCGTAGTTTTCATGCCTGAAAACACTCAGAGCAATGCCCGCAATCACCAATAAGATGATAGAAAGGTAAAACGGTATTTTTGACGTCATAATCTACCTTATTATTTTTTATCTTCGTCCGTTTGGATATAGGTACGACTTACATCGACAAGTGCTATGTCGCGCATAAATTCTCTACCCAGTAAAATAGGATGGTTCATATGTGAGCGATCTGCCAACGTAAATTGCGCTTTTTCATGAATTTTTCCAACGCGCACCCAAAGTTCTACCACAGCGCGGCGTTCTAACTCTTCACTGGTAACCTGGCGGATTTTGACGTAGCGAATGACAGGAGCTTCGATCCAAGTACTTTTCTCTTCTTCGGATTTACTGGTATCTGCTAAGTGGAATCGGACCCATTTTTTGCCATTTCTTTCGAACTCTTCAATATCAACGGCATTTAAAGACGACGTCGCGGCACCAGTGTCGATACGTGCATCAAAAGTTTGCTTAATCGACTCTACAGTGACCTTTTCGATAGAGCCAAGGACAATATCGTGAGTTGGGGTTGGTTCCACAGGAGCGGGAGATTGGACAATAATCGGCTCTTTCGGTTTTTTTACTTCTGCCATTGCTTCATCGCGAAATGTAAGAAGTTCAACCTGTAGTTTATCGACTTGTTCTTCAAGGCTGTCGATATAGTCCGATTGGTTGCTGAGCTGCAGCTCTAGGTTGGTAATGCGATTATTGACATTCGCTTCTGAATTTTGAATCGCCGCTAACGTTTCTTGGTGGTACTGTTCGCCTTTGGTTAGTGAGCATCCAGATAGTAAGGCGATGGCAACAATCGGGGTCAATCGTAATAACATTGAAAACCTTGGGATTGGATTAAGTTGTTTATTTTTTAGGAGTTTAGCTTATATCGATAAAGCCTCACAAGTAAGAATGTTTCTCTATTACTTATTGTTTGAGGAATAGTGATGAAAAGCCAAAAATCAAGGACATAAAAGCGCATCCTTATTTAGAGCGTGCTTATATTTTGACGTGACAAATGGATTCAAAAAACAAACTCGCTCATTACGAGGAAAGAGGGTAATGTCTTAACTCGTAAAATGAGTTAAGACAATGTCAGGAATCTCAGCGAATTATGATTTGCGAGCGACAAGAACCGCGCGGCGAGGGGCAGGGTAGCCTTCTACAGTCTTGCTTGGGTCGTTCGGATCTAAGTAGTCAGGTAGAGAGTTATGCGTCATCCAATCTGTGGTACGTTGTTCGTCTACGGACGTGATGTTTTCATCAACGATACGAACATCTTCAAAACCGACCAATTCTAGCCACACTTTTAGGGCTTTTGCTGAAGGGAAGAAATAGACATTACGCATTTGCGCGTAACGAGAAGTCGGGACCAGTACTGCATTCTCATCACCTTCAATCACGAGTGTTTCCAATACGAGTTCACCTCCAGATACTAATTGATCTTTTAGTTGCACTAAATGATCGAGAGGCGAGCGGCGATGGTAAAGCACGCCCATGCTGAATACCGTATCGAACGCTTCTAACTTAGGTAGTTGTTCAATGCCCAATGGCAATAAGTGTGCACGTTGGTCATCGCCCATTAGTTTACGAATTGCTTCGAACTGAATCAGGAACAGGTGAGATGGATCGATACCGACAGTTAAGCGTGCACCTTCGCCTAGCATGCGCCACATGTGGTAGCCGTTACCACAACCTACATCGAGTACGCTGCGATTCTTTAATGGAGAAATATGTGGAAGCACGCGGTCCCATTTCCAATCACTGCGCCACTCAGTATCAATATGGATGCCGTGTACGTGGTATGGGCCTTTGCGCCAAGGATGGAATGTACGAAGTAAGCTTTCTAGCTTTTTAAGTTCCCCTTGAGGCATCGGCTCATTGTTTGAAATCGTGACAGAATCAACAATGTCGATGTTGTCCGGTCTACCCGCTGGGATTTTGTTCAGGGCTTTCAACCAGCGACCAAAGTCACCGTGCTCTGCATTTTGCCAATCCGTTAGCTGTTGTGGAAGCACATTAAGCCAAGGTTGAAGACGAGTGTCTTGGGCAATCAATTGGTAGAAATTTGCAAAGTTAAACATAGTTAGTTAATCGCTGAGTTGATGGGTATAAATTATTAACAAAAGCCGAAATCGGTATGGTTCAGGTTTGGTATGCATGGTCTATTTAATCGCGAACATGGAGCCGAAGTTAAAGCATTGGAACCAAACATCGTAGCTAGAAAAGCCAATTTTAGCGAAACGCTCTTTATGTTCTTTCTTTGAATCTGGGCGCATTACGTTTTCTATCGCGCTGCGCTTTTGGCTGATTTCTAGTTCGCTATAACCATTCGCACGTTTAAAGTCGTGGTGAAGGTCAATTAACAGTTCGTTCGACACTTCATCTTCGAAGACGAATTTCTCAGATAGAATCAAAATGCCACCCGGACGCAGGCCAGCGTAAATTTTTTCGAGCAAGGAGTAACGATCTTCTGGAGAGAGGAATTGCAAAGTGAAGTTCAACACCACCACTGACGCGTTTTCAATTTCGATATTGCGAATGTCTGCTTCTACTACATCCACAGGAGTGTCACTGCGGTAAGCGTTGACGTGAAGTTTACAACGCTCAACCATTGCAGGAGAGTTGTCCACTGCGATGATTTGGCAACCTTCTTGTTTGATATGGCGACGCATAGACAATGTTGCAGCACCCAAAGAACAGCCAAGGTCATAGATGTTTGAGTGAGGTTTTACAAAACGCTCTGCCAGCATACCGATTGCAGAAATGATATTGCTGTAACCCGGTACCGATCGTTGAATCATGTCAGGAAATACTTCCGCTACGCGTTCATCGAACGTGAAATCCCCAATTTTATCGATTGGAGCCGAAAAAATAGTATCTGGATTGCTCTTAGGGTTCATAACTAAGTCTCTGCATACAAGCCGCCTGAAAATGTCAGGCACCAAAAAAGGCGCGTATTTTATGGGAATTTCGCGCCTCTGTCATGTGTTGCGTTAGAACATCTGTAACTGCGAGTTGCCATCGTCAGCTGGGAAAGGCGCTAACTCAGGGAGCGTGATACGTTTTTGTATGTCTTTATACAGGTTTGCAGCCAACTCTGGCGCAATTATATTGTCTGCGGTATGGATCATGACATATGGCTGTTTACCTTCGGCAATCCATTGTGGCAACTTGTTGAGCCATGGTTTAAAAAACTCGTAATTTTGCTGTTCTTCTGGATGACCAATAAAGCGAATCAAAGGGTGTGAAGCGGTAGCAATGGCGTGAACAGGGACTCGTGGTTTTTTCATTTGTGCATCAATAATCGCCTCATTGTCGGGCTTAGCGGCAAAGACTGGGCGGCTATCCATAATAATGCGGTCAATATTATTCTCTACTAACCATTGGTTAAGTGCTCGCTCTTCTTCGCCTTTGGAGAAAAATGCCATATGGCGAACCTCAACACCGAGAGGGAAGTTAGGTGGAAAGCTCGCACAGAACTTTTTCAGTCGATCAAGGTGCTCAGGACCAAATGCGGCTGGTAATTGAATTGTCCATTGGCCCACACGGTCATGCAAAGGCTCCATGACTTTCATGAAATCTCTCAGTTGTTCGCTGCAACCTCTTAGCATTTGCTCATGAGTAATGGCTTTAGGAAGTTTGAAAGTAAAGCGAAAATCATCGTGGGTTGCGGCTCTCCAGTTTTGCACTGTATTGAGCGTCGGTGTGGCATAAAATGTCGTGTTGCCTTCCACGGTATGAAACACTTGCGCATACCTTTCTAAACGTTCAGCAGGCTTTGTCCCGCTGCCGTAAAAACTTTGTTGCCATTGATTGTGCGACCACATTGTCAATCCAAGTCGAAGAGGTAAGTTATCCATTATTCTTTACTGCTTGCTACTCGTGTGAATACTTTACGAGAGTTTTGCTGAAATAGGTAATTTCACGCTATAATCCTCCCCAATTTTTTCGCTTTGGTGCGCTTTTGAACATTTGTTGTACTAAAAAGCACCAGTGAATGATAAAACACACGTAATTGTATGTTGAGTAGTCGATTTTCGTGGACATTCAGCGTATAACAGAATCTTTACTCTGCTTAGCAATGAGGCTGACAGAGCGTAGTTAACAACATTTGAGAGATTGGGAATTTCATTATGCGTACCCATTACTGTGGTCACCTGAACAAGTCCCTTGCAGGACAAACTGTAGAACTTTGCGGCTGGGTTAACCGTCGTCGTGATTTAGGCGGTCTTATTTTTATTGATATGCGAGATCGCGAAGGTATCGTTCAGGTAGTTGTTGATCCAGATATGGCGGATGCGTATGAAGTGGCGAACACACTTCGTAATGAATTCTGTATCAAACTAACGGGTGAAGTGCGCGTTCGCCCAGAGAGCCAAGCAAACAAAGACATGGCAACAGGTGAAGTCGAGATCCTTGCGAAAGGTCTTGAAATCATCAACCGTTCTGATGTTCTGCCTCTAGATTTCAACCAAAAGAACTCTGAAGAGCAACGCCTGAAGTACCGTTATCTAGATCTACGTCGTCCTGAAATGAGCGACCGCATCAAGCTACGTGCTAAAGCGTCTAGCTTTGTTCGTCGTTTTCTAGATGACAACGGCTTCCTAGACATCGAAACGCCAGTACTAACAAAAGCGACTCCAGAAGGCGCTCGTGACTACCTAGTACCTAGCCGTGTTCACAAAGGCAGCTTCTACGCGCTTCCTCAGTCTCCACAGCTATTCAAACAGCTTCTAATGATGTCTGGTTTTGACCGTTACTACCAAATCGTTAAGTGTTTCCGTGATGAAGACTTGCGTGCTGACCGTCAACCAGAATTCACTCAGATCGATATCGAAACGTCATTCATGACGGCTGACCAAGTTCGTGCAACGACTGAGAAAATGGTTCGTGAAATGTGGCAAGAGCTACTAAACGTTGACCTAGGTGAATTCCCAGTAATGCCGTTCAGCGAAGCGATTCGTCGTTTCGGTTCTGACAAGCCAGACCTACGTAACCCACTGGAACTAGTAGACGTTGCTGACCTAGTGAAAGACGTTGAGTTCAAAGTATTCTCAGGTCCAGCAAACGACGAAAAAGGCCGAGTTGCCGTTATTCGCGTTCCAGGTGGCGCTTCTCTGACTCGTAAGCAAATTGATGGCTACGGTGAATTCGTTGGTATCTACGGTGCGAAAGGTCTAGCTTGGATGAAGGTTAACGACCGTGCAGCGGGCATGGAAGGTATCCAATCTCCAGTCGCTAAGTTCCTAAATGAAGACGTGATCAACGGCATTCTAGATCGTACTCAAGCGGAATCTGGTGACATTATCCTATTTGGCGCTGATAAAGCGGGCATCGTTGCAGAAGCAATGGGTGCGCTACGTTTGAAACTAGGTAAAGACCTAGAGCTAACGGATGAGTCTGCATGGGCTCCACTATGGGTTGTTGACTTCCCAATGTTCGAAGAAGATGACGAAGGCAACCTACACGCGATGCACCACCCATTCACATCGCCTCTAGGTGTGACTGCAGAAGAGCTAAAAGCAAACCCTGCTGCGGCAAATTCTAACGCTTACGATATGGTTCTAAATGGCTACGAAGTGGGCGGCGGCTCTGTTCGTATCCACAACGCAGATATGCAAGAAGCCGTATTTGATATTCTAGGTATCACACCTGAAGAGCAACAGCTTAAGTTCGGTTTCCTGCTTGATGCGCTGAAATTCGGTACGCCTCCACATGCTGGTCTTGCATTTGGTCTAGACCGTCTAGTAATGCTGCTATGTGGCACAGAGAACATCCGTGATGTTATCGCGTTCCCTAAAACAACAGCAGCGGCGTGTCTACTAACAGACGCACCAAGTATTGCGAACCCAGCAGCGCTAGAAGAGCTAGCAATCGCAGTAACTGCAGCGAAAGAAAAAGACGCAGAATAAGCGCACAACATTTGAAGAAAACTCCCGCAACTGCGGGAGTTTTTGTTTAAATAAACCCAAGAAACTTCCAAAGCAATTTCCCAAGCAACGCTTTTTAGAACATGTTTTGTTATTAAGCGTCAAAATACATTAAAAGGTGAATTATGGCTGGTCATAGTAAATGGGCGAATATTCGTCACCGTAAAGCAGCGCAAGATGCGAAGCGCGGCAAAATCTTTACTAAATTAATTCGTGAAATCGTTGTTGCGGCAAAAGAGGGGGGCGGTGAGCCAGAAAATAACCCACGTTTGCGAGCAGCAATTGATAAAGCACTGTCTAACAACATGACACGTGACACTGTCAGCCGTGCTGTCAGCCGAGGTGCTGGTGGTGAAGGCGACGACAACATGGAAACCGTGATCTATGAAGGTTATGGTCCAGGTGGTACGGCGGTCATGGTCGAATGTATGACGGATAACCGAAATCGTACGGTATCTGGCGTACGCCATGCATTCTCAAAGTCAGGCGGTAATCTGGGGACGGATGGTAGCGTCAACTATCTTTTCGACAAGAAAGGCGTGATTTCATATGGCCCAGGTTTAGATGAGGATGCGGTAATGGAAGTAGCATTAGAAAGTGGTGCTGATGACATTGAAACGGCAGAAGATGGCTCGATTGATGTCTACACGGCCCCAGGCGATTTTGGGCTCGTAAAAGATGCTCTTGATGCCGCAGGGTTTGAGGCAGAGAACGCGGAGGTGTCGCTGATCCCATCTACGAAAGCAGATTTGGACGCGGATACTGCGCCAAAACTACTTCGTTTGATTGACGCTTTGGAAGATCTGGACGACGTTCAAGAGGTTTATCACAATGGTGATATCTCTGACGACGTTGCGGCTACGCTAGATTAAACTCAAGGTGTCGGGAGCGGTATTTGCTCCGAAGTTAGCAAGTAATAATAAAAAGACTGAGGCCGAATTAGGCCTCATTTTTAGGAACATTCATGTCAATTATTTTGGGCATTGACCCAGGTTCGCGCATTACCGGCTATGGGGTCATTCGTCAAAATGGACGCCACTTGCAATACCTTGGTAGTGGCTGCATTCGTACTTCAGAAAAAGAACTTCCGGGTCGGCTTAAACAGATTTATGCAGGCGTCACGGAAATCATTACCCAGTTTCAACCGGACGTTTTCGCGATCGAGCAAGTGTTTATGGCCAAAAACGCGGATTCAGCGCTAAAACTTGGCCAAGCTCGTGGCAGTGCAATTGTTGCTGCGGTGAATGCGGAGTTGCCGGTATTTGAATACGCGGCTCGTCTTATTAAGCAAGCTGTCGTCGGCACTGGTGGCGCGGACAAAGCGCAAGTTCAGCATATGGTTCAGCAGATGCTTAAATTGCCCGCCAAGCCTCAAGCGGATGCAGCCGATGCTTTAGGTGTGGCGATTTGTCATGCCAATACTAACAAGACTCTCGTTGCGTTAGCGGGCAAAGCAACCAGTGCCAGAAAAGGGCGCTACCGTTAAAATTAACTGGATGTCTATCCAGTTCTTTATTATCCTGTCGCAAATTCATTTCCAAAGAGTATTTATAGTGATTGGACGTCTTCGTGGCATACTGATTGAAAAACAACCACCTGAAGTATTAATTGAAGTTAATGGCATTGGTTATGAAGTCCAGATGCCAATGAGCTGTTTTTACGAACTGCCAAATGTTGGCGAAGAAGCCATTATTTATACTCACTTTGTTGTCCGTGAGGATGCGCAATTGCTATACGGTTTCAACACAGTAAAAGAACGAGCACTTTTCCGTGAAGTGATCAAAGCCAATGGCGTTGGTCCTAAACTCGGTCTTGGTATTCTCTCTGGTATGACAGCAACGCAATTTGTTACTTGTGTGGAACATGAAGACGTTTCTACGCTGGTTAAGCTTCCAGGCGTTGGCAAGAAAACCGCAGAGCGATTGGTTGTTGAAATGAAAGACCGCTTGAAAGGGTGGGGCGCTGGCGATCTATTTACGCCATTTACGGATGCTGCTCCTGCGGATTCTGGTGCAACATCCAACAACGCAGAAGAAGAGGCAATCAGTGCGCTTCTAGCTCTAGGTTACAAGCCGACTCAAGCGTCGAAAGTGGTATCTCAGATCGCTAAACCGGACATGAGCAGTGAGCAAATGATCCGTGAAGCTCTAAAATCAATGGTGTAACGCTGGTTGCGCAGTGAATATTTGTTCAAGATAACTCATTCTCTAAGGTTAATGCCAATCGCTTAACGATGTTTTTTTGTGTCATTCCAGCGAGCCTGGCGAGACTGGGAATCTAATAGCAGCACGCTGAGCGGTTAATGAAACAATTTGACCATAAATCGCTCGGATAGAAGATCCTGTATCACGCTCCTTCGTCGCTGTACAGGATGACGAGATATAGAAATATGCCACTTGCTGTTAAACGAGCGGCATTATTCTCTCAGGTAACCATTTTTCAAGGTAAAAAGATGATTGAAGCCGATCGTTTAATCGCGCCAGAAAACCCTGCCTTTCGTGATGAAGATGTCATTGATCGTGCTATTCGGCCAAAAAAATTAGCGGATTACCAAGGTCAGGACCATGTCCGTGACCAAATGGAGATCTTCATTAAAGCTGCTCAGTTACGTAGCGAAGCACTTGATCACCTTTTGATTTTTGGTCCCCCAGGTTTGGGTAAAACCACACTTGCGAATATCGTTGCCAATGAAATGGAAGTGAACATTCGCACTACTTCAGGCCCTGTACTTGAGAAAGCAGGCGATTTGGCCGCGCTGTTAACCAACCTTGAAGAAAACGATGTGTTGTTCATCGATGAGATTCACCGCTTGAGTCCGATGGTTGAAGAGGTGCTGTATCCGGCGATGGAAGATTATCAACTGGATATTATGATCGGTGAAGGTCCGGCCGCTCGTTCTATTAAGATCGATTTACCACCGTTTACGTTAATTGGTGCGACGACCCGAGCGGGCTCTTTGACGTCACCATTGCGCGACCGCTTTGGTATTACTCAGCGCCTTGAGTTTTATAAGATAAAAGACCTCCAAGATATCGTGCAGCGAAGCGCGGATTGTTTAGGTTTATCAATGGAACCTGAAGGTGCATTGGAAGTGGCAAGACGTGCGCGTGGCACACCACGTATTGCTAACCGTTTGCTACGCCGTGTTCGTGATTATGCGGAAGTAAAAGGCAATGGTCACATTTGCGCCGATGTTGCCGATAAGGCGTTGAATATGCTTGATGTGGACGCCGAAGGCTTCGATTACATGGACCGTAAGCTACTACTCGCGATTATGGAAAAATTTGGTGGTGGTCCGGTCGGGCTCGACAACATGGCAGCGGCAATAGGTGAAGAAAAGGACACTATTGAAGACGTTCTTGAGCCTTATCTTATTCAGCAAGGTTATTTACAACGCACTCCGCGTGGAAGAATCGCGACAGATCGTGCGTATTTGCATTTCGGAATTGAAAAATAAGATTCCCTCGCTGGGCCTTTGTTGCCCAGCGCTTCATTAAAGTTGACCAAACTCACATTTTTTGAATTTTTTCTCATACTGGTTTAGTAAGTAAAAAGCATTGATTGTTAACTCGATGTTTGCTTGCAACTGGTTAATTTCTCTCCTGATTACTCTCTCTTAACATCCGTATCCAATACTGGTTGATCTAGATCAATGTGATGGATTTTTGTGCAAATTCCGCGCATAAACATTGATGTATATCAAAGCGCGTTACGGCTATAAACCTTTTGAAACAATCTGTTTTTACAAGTAATATTAGCCCCAGCTATATTAGCTGATGCTTAACAATTAACTAACCAATGAAGCACATTTTTGCAACAATGAGTTGTGATAATTCAACATTTTTCAAGTGTAAATAACACCTGAATATGGATTGCAATATGTAGAGAGTGTCATTCAGCCGACACATAGGAGTTACCATGATTGACGTAGTTGATCTATCGCGGTTGCAGTTTGCACTGACAGCGATGTATCACTTCCTATTCGTACCATTGACCCTTGGTATGGCCTTCCTTCTGGCCATTATGGAATCGATGTACGTAATGACGAACAAGCAAATCTATAAGGACATGACCAAGTTCTGGGGTAAGCTATTCGGTATTAACTTTGCACTTGGTGTGGCGACAGGCCTTACCATGGAGTTCCAGTTTGGTACGAACTGGTCTTACTACTCCCACTATGTAGGTGATATCTTCGGTGCACCGCTAGCGATCGAAGCACTTGTCGCATTCTTCCTGGAGTCAACTTTTGTTGGTCTATTCTTCTTCGGGTGGGATCGTCTATCTAAACGCCAACACTTAGCGGTTACCTGGCTTGTGGCACTAGGCTCTAACTTCTCTGCTCTTTGGATTCTTATCGCAAACGGCTGGATGCAAAACCCAGTAGGCGCAGATTTCAACTTCGAAACCATGCGAATGGAAATGGTGAGCTTCTCTGAGGTTGTACTAAACCCAGTTGCTCAGGTTAAGTTCGTGCATACGGTTGCTTCTGGTTACACTTGTGGCGCAATGTTTATTCTAGGCATCAGTTCATACTACCTATTAAAAGGTCGTGACATTGCGTTTGCTCGTCGTTCGTTTGCTATTGCTGCTTCTTTCGGTATTGCAGCTATCTTATCTACCATCGTTCTTGGTGACGAATCTGGCTACGAGCTTGGTGAAGTTCAAAAAGTGAAACTCGCTGCAATTGAAGCAGAGTGGCACACTGAACCTGCACCTGCCGCATTTACGTTATTTGGTGTTCCTAATCAGGAAACGATGCATACCGATTACGCAATTAAGATCCCTTACGTAATGGGTATTATCGCGACACGCTCTTTTGATGAGCAAGTAACAGGTCTTCGTGATTTACGTGATGAACACGTCGATCGTATTCGTGACGGCATGTACGCTTATGAACTTCTAGAGAAGCTTCGTGCGGGCGACAAGTCAGAAGAAAACATGACTGCGTTTGATGAAGTGAAAGGTGACCTAGGTTACGGTCTACTTCTAAAACGCTACACAGACAATGTTGTTGATGCAACAGAAGAGCAAATCCAAGCTGCTGCGGACGACTCAATCCCAACAGTATGGCCGCTATTCTGGTCATTCCGTATCATGGTTGCTTGTGGCTTCATCATGTTGTTTGTCTTTGGTGCGGCGTTTATCCAAACGTGTCGTCAGAAGATTGAACAGAAACAATGGATTCTAAAAGCTGCACTATTTAGCATTCCACTACCTTGGATTGCAATTGAAGCGGGTTGGTTCGTCGCTGAGTACGGCCGTCAGCCTTGGGCTGTAGGTGAAATTCTACCAGTGCATGTTGCAGCTTCTGCGCTAACTGCAGGTGAAATCTGGACTTCACTCTTCGCAATTCTGGCGCTATACACGGTATTCCTGATTGCAGAAGTTTACCTAATGTTGAAATTCGCTCGTAAAGGTCCAAGTAGCCTGAAAACGGGTCGCTACCACTTCGAGCAAAATGCTGACTCTGTTGAAGACAAAGTTAGTCGCCAAGTAGAAGCGTAAGGTAAGGAGATAACAAGATGTTTGATTACGAAATCTTGCGACTCATCTGGTGGGTACTAATCGGTGTTCTACTAGTTGGTTTTGCAGTAACAGACGGCTTCGATATGGGTGTAGGCGCGCTTGTACCTATCATCGGTAAAAACGACACGCAACGCCGTGTCATGATTAACTCAATTGCTCCTCACTGGGATGGTAACCAAGTTTGGCTTATCACTGCTGGTGGTGCACTGTTCGCAGCTTGGCCTTTGGTTTACGCAACGTCATTTTCAGGCTTCTACTTAGCGATGATTTTGACACTAGCAGCGCTATGGCTTCGTCCTCTGGGCCTAGACTACCGCTCTAAAATCGAAGATCCAAAATGGCGCAATACCTGGGATATCTGTATCTCAATCAGTGGTTTTGTTCCGCCAATCATCTTTGGTGTAGCGTTTGGCAACCTTCTACAAGGTGTACCATTCCAATTGAGTGAGTTCTTGATGCCAACATACCATGGCTCATTCTTTGGTCTACTAAACCCATTTGCACTGTTGTGTGGTTTAGTAAGTTTGTTCATGATTTTGATGCAAGGTTCTACTTGGCTACAAATGAAAACAACAGGCGAAGTGCATGTGCGTGCGCGCAACGTTGCTCAGTTGGCTGGTTTACTGACGGTTGCTGCGTTTGTAGCGGCTGGTTTCTGGATCCAAAATATCGATGGCTACGTCATTGTTGGCGGTATCGACACTAACGCTGCTTCTAACCCTCTAAACAAAGAGGTTATCCGTGAAGCTGGTGCGTGGATGAAGAACTTTGAAAACTACCCACTACTATGGGCTGCTCCTGTATTAGGTGTTGCAATGCCGCTTCTCGCTGTATTGGCATCTCGTCTTGAAAAATGTGCGATTTCGTTCATTACTTCAAGCTTGGGTGTTGCTGGTGTTATCTTTACTGCAGGTTTTGCGATGTTCCCATTCATCATGCCTTCAGACTTAATGCCAAGCCACAGCTTAACAATGTGGGATGCAACGTCATCTGAGCTGACTCTGAACCTAATGACAGGCGTTGCGTTTGTTATGGTGCCAATCATCCTTGGTTACACATCTTGGACTTACTACAAGATGTTTGGTCGCCTTGATGACCAGTACATTGAAGACAACAAAAACTCACTTTACTAAGGAGCATTTACTATGTGGTATTTCGCATGGATTCTAGGTGTACTACTTGCTTGTGCATTCGGTATCATCAACGCTCTTTGGCTAGAGCACTCAGAAATGATGGATAAAGACAGTGAGTAACCTCGCTGATAAGGTAGCGAAACTTCACGCACCAATGGATAAGACTCTGCTACGAGTCTTATCTCTCATCCTTGGCTTTATGCACGTAGGATTGGTGATGTGGGACCCTGAAGCTTACCATCAAGCAATTGGTGGTTTTAACTCAATCATCGCACCAGCACTGATTTGGTCTGTATGTTCAAGCATGGTGTATGGGGTGGGCTTCAAGCCAAGAAACTGGTACTGGCAAGTTTTGTTTAGTCCTTATTTCTCGTTAGCTATCTTAATTTATCTAACGGCACTTTATTTCATTTAGGCAGAAATATGCTGTAATAAAGTCGGTTACTAAATCATCGAATAAAAGCTAGGTATCTCGCCTAGCTTTTATTTTTTCTACAAATTTCAAAAATATTTCCTTAGCTCGGTACCAATTGCTGTCGCTTCAGTTATAGTAATTACTTTAAAGAATTGAATATATTGGTACTCCCTTGCAAGGCACATCAAATCTCTTTCACTGGCCGATCACCGTGTACTATGAAGACACTGATGCGGGCGGTGTTGTATATCATTCTAATTATCTAAAATTCTTTGAGCGCGCACGGACAGAGATGTTACGTGCTAAAGGCATTTCTCAACATGTGTTACTGGAACAAAATATCGGCTTTGTTGTCCGACACATGGATATCGATTTCAACCAAGGGGCTAGGCTGGACGAGCATCTGACAGTCGTAACCCGAGTGTCAGAAATAAAACGTGCTTCTCTACAATTCTGTCAAGAGTTGGTCAATGATCAAGGCAAGATATTGTGCAAGGCCTCGGTTAAGGTAGCATGTATCGATAATAAGAAAATGAAACCAATAGCTATTCCAACCTTTATAAATTCGGAGCTAACAAATAGTGACTGCTGATATTTCCATTTTAGATCTCTTTCTTCAGGCCAGTCTGTTGGTAAAGCTTGTGATGCTGACGTTGCTTGGCATGTCAATTGTGTCATGGGCAATGATCATCAAGCGCAGCAAAGTGCTTTCTCAAGCATCAAAAAATGCAGAGCAGTTTGAAGACAAATTTTGGTCGGGTACTGATCTTTCTCAGCTTTACCAAAAAGTAAAAGCGCGTAAAGACGAAATTGAAGGCACAGAAGAAATCTTCTACGCAGGTTTTACAGAGTTTGCTCGCCTACGTAAGAGCAACGCAAATTCACCAGCTTACATCATGGAAGGCACTGGCCGCGCAATGCGCGTTGCTGTTTCTCGTGAAGTAGATGAGCTAGAAACAAGCTTACCGTTTTTGGCAACAGTCGGTTCTATAAGCCCTTATATCGGCCTATTTGGTACCGTTTGGGGCATCATGCACGCCTTTATTGCGCTGGGTGAAGTAAAGCAAGCTACGCTGTCTATGGTTGCACCGGGTATCGCCGAGGCACTTATCGCGACAGCGATGGGGCTATTTGCGGCTATTCCGGCAGTAATGGCGTACAACCGCCTAAGCAATAAAGTGAGTAAACTAGAGCACACTTACGCAACATTTTCTGAAGAATTCCACAGCATCCTTCATCGTCAAGCGATGGCTGGCCGAGACAGCGCGGATAAGGAATAAAGCATGGCGGGTTATCAACCTAAAAAGCGAAAAATGACAGCGGAGATCAACGTTGTTCCGTATATCGACGTAATGCTCGTACTGTTGATCATTTTTATGGCGACCGCTCCATTTGTGACTCAAGGCGTCGACGTTGATCTTCCGAAAACATCGACCGCAGAATCTATGCAAGACCTTGCTGGCGAGACTGACAGTAGCTTTATTATCATCGAAATTGATAGCGAGGGTAATTTAGGCCTAAGCGTAAATGATGAAGAAGTTCAGCGAGGTTTGTCGTTGCAAGATGTTATTGTGCGAGTGAAAGCGGAGCGAGAGGTTAAGCCGGATTCACCAGTTGCGGTAGGTGGCGACGCGGCAACACCATATGCCGATGTTGTTCTATTGCTGGATGAACTAAGTCGAGCTGGTATCCCTAAGGTAGGTCTAATGACCGATATCAGGGAATAGACATCAATTATCTATGAAAGATCACAAGAAGAAACCCAACCAATACGCCAAACCGATAGCAATATCGGTTGGTTTGCATGCAATTCTAGTTGCAGCCCTGCTTTGGGGGACGGACTTCAACATGTCTAAACCAGAGCCTACAGGACAAATGGTTCAAGCTGTTGTCATCGATCCAAAACTTGTGCAGCAACAAGCGAAAGAAATTCGCCAGCAACGCGAAAAGGCAGCGAAAAAAGAACAAGAGCGTCTTGATAAACTGAGACGCGAAGCAGAGCAGCTAGAAAAAAACCGCAAAGCTGAAGAAGAGCAAATTCGCAAGTTGAAAGAGCAGCAAGCGAAAGATGCTCAAGCGGCACGAGAAGCAGAAGCTGCACGTAAGAAAAAAGAGCAAGAGCGCAAGCAGGAAGAAGAACGTGTTCGCAAAGAAAAAGAGCGAGCTGCTAAGCTAGAAAAAGAGCGCAAGGAAAAAGAAGAAGCCGTGCGTAAAGCTGAGCAGGAGCGTTTAGTAAAAGAGGCGGCTATAGCAAAAGCTGAGCAAGAACGTTTAGCTCGTGAAAAAGCAGCAAAAGAAGCGGAAGAAAAAGCACGTCGTGAGCGTGAAGCTGCTGAAAAAGCTGAACAAGAGCGCATCGCAAAAGAGAAAGCGGCAAAAGAGGCGGCGGAGCGAGAGCGTAAAGCGAGAGAAGCAGCTGAGCGTGCCGAGCGTGAGCGTAAAGCTCAAGAAGCCGCGTTAGATGATATTTTTGCGGGTCTCGAGGATGAGGTCAGTAAAAACAGTGCTGCGCGCAATCAATTTATTGACGACGAACTTTCTCGTATGTCATCCATCTATACTCAAAATATTCAGCAAAAGCTGATTAAGGATGACTACTTGCTGGGAAAGGAGTGTAGGGTAAACATCAAATTGATTCCGACAGGAACTGATATGATGGTCTCTGGTGTTACCGTTTTGAGTGGCGATACTCGAGTATGTGCTGCGGCAAAGCGAGCAATAGCTCAGGTAGGGACGTTCCCTAAATCTTCAGAATCAGCGGTCAATGAAAGACTAAAAGACATCAACATAACTGTTGCTTTGGACTAAAAGGAATAAGACGTGATTAGACGCCTTTTACTAGGAATGTTTGTACTGCTTAGCAGTATGACAAATGTGGCGAATGCCGCATTAGAGTTGGTCATTACCGATGGTATTGATTCAGCACGACCAATTGCTGTTGTTCCGTTTAAGTGGGAGGGCACACAAGCGCTTCCAACGGATGTTTCTGCTGTTATCGCCTCGGATTTACAACGTAGTGGTAAATTCAGCCCAGTTCCAACGAGCAAAATGCCACAAACACCGTTCAGTGAATCAGAAGTTAATTTTGATGCTTGGACCAATTTAGGTGTGGATGCGCTATTGACTGGTTCAATCAAGCAAAACGACCAAGGTGACTACGTTATCAACTATCAACTTGTTGATATTGTGCGTGGTCAGTTAACAGGTGGGAAGAGTAAGGCGCTTGGTAGTGACGGTGAATTGGTTCTGTCAAAAGATCATGTGCTGTTCAATAAAGTAGCCACTGTTCAAGGGCCTCGTATGCGTGAGTACGCTCACCGTATCTCTGATTTGGTGTATGAACAGTTAACTGGCGACCGTGGCGCTTTCATGACTCGTATCGCATATGTGGTAGTGAACGATAAAGACCGTTTCCCTTACCAACTTCGAGTCGCTGATTACGATGGCTACAATGAGCGTCTGGTTTTACGCTCTAAGCAACCATTAATGTCACCAGCGTGGTCACCAGATGGTAAAAAGCTTGCGTATGTTAGCTTCCAAAATGGCCAAGCAGAAATCTTCATAATGAACATCTACACAGGTGAACGTGAGAAAATTACTTCATACCCACGTCACAATGGTGCACCAAGATTTTCGCCTGATGGCAATAAGTTAGCGATTGTTCTTTCTAAAACAGGCTCGCTTCATGTTTATACGTTTGACCTTAACACTCGTAAACTGACGCAAATTACGCGTGGCAGATCAAATAATACGGAACCGTTCTGGCATCCGGATGGAAAATCGTTGATTTTCACATCGGATAGGGGTGGTAAACCACAGATTTATCAAGTAAATTTGGGCAGCGGTTCTATTGACCGTTTGACTTGGCAAGGCAGCCAAAATTTGGGTGGTCAGATTACTCCTGATGGGCGATTCCTAGTTATGGTGAACCGCAGCAACGCAGGATTTAATTTGGCGAAACAAGATTTGGAAACTGGTGCTCTTCAAGTCTTAACTAAGACCTTGCTTGATGAGTCTCCTAGTATTGCCCCAAACGGTGGCATGGTTGTGTATAGCTCGATTTACAACAAGAAAAACGTACTATCGATGGTGTCAATTGATGGTCGATTCAAAGCTAGATTACCGGCAACAAATGGGCGTGTTCGAGCGCCTGCATGGTCACCGTTTTTGTAGTAATAAGTTTGATTAATAAAGGAAAATAAGATGCAACTGAACAAGGTTCTAAAAGGGCTACTAATCGCGCTTCCTGTAATGGCTGTTACAGCGTGTAGTTCAAGCGACGACGCTGCTTCTAACACTGGTGCAGCAACAAACAACAATGGCGCAGTGGAAACAACAGTAGCTACGCCAATTGATCAAAGCGGTCAGTTGACAGAGCAAGAGCTAAAAGAGCAAGCGCTACGTGAAACTCAAACAATCTACTTTGCTTTTGACAACTCAACAATTGCAGCAGATTACGAAGAGATGCTAGCGGCTCACGCTTCTTACCTAAGCAAGAACCCAGCACTTAACGTAACTATCGAAGGTCACGCTGATGAGCGCGGTACACCTGAGTACAACATTGCTCTAGGTGAGCGTCGTGCACAAGCAGTAGCGAACTACCTACAAGCACTAGGTGTTCAAGCTGACCAAATCTCAATCGTTAGCTACGGTGAAGAGAAGCCACTTCTTCTAGGTCAATCAGATGAAGTTTACGCTAAGAACCGTCGCGCGGTTCTAGTATACTAATTCGAGGTAATCCTCATGTTCAGTAACACTAAGCGCGCTGTTGCGCTTACGTTACTGGCAAGTGCAGCGAACTTTGCGTTCGCTGCACCAGCTCCAGTATCCGATCTCAACAGCACATCATCCGTCTCTAAGAGCCGTTCATCTGAAACGGAAGTAGAGCGTCTAGAGCGCTTGCTACAAAACCGCAATCGCGTTCAGCTCCAAATGCAACAGCAAATTGACCAAATGTCACAAGAGATCAGTGAATTACGTGGTCAATTAGAGCGAAATAGCTACGAAATGAAGCAAATGTTGCAACGTCAACGAGAGTTGTTTGTCGAGCTGGATCGTGTTCGTGGAGAGATAAAATCCGCGCCTGCGCAAGAAGCGAAACCGGCTAAAACAGGTGGTCAGTACACACCAAATGTTGATGAGCAAACGGCATACCAAAATGCAGTCGACCTCATCCTCAAGAAACGTGACTACACTGGCGCAATTGCAGCGTTCCAGCAGTTCCAGAAAGATTATCCTGATTCTACATATTCAGCGAATTCTCACTACTGGCTAGGTCAGTTGTACTTCGCTAAAAAGCAGGATGAGGATGCAGTGAAAAGTTTTGCCGCTGTGGTGTCTTACAAAGACTCCAATAAGCGAGCCGATGCGTTGCTTAAATTAGGCGAAATCGCTGAGCGTAATAACAATGCAGCTCAAGCGAAAAAGTACTACCAACAAGTGGTTGATGAATACCCAGGTAGTGCATCTGCAAAACTTGCCAGCTCTAAGCTGTAAGACGTTATGTTTTGAAAAGGAAGCCTCGGCTTCCTTTTTCTTTTCCATTTTCTGTTGGTGCAGAACGGCTAAGTCGATAGCAATGATGCAGAGCCTCTGACCTTGTGTTGTACCGAATTTCGCTACTCGGAAATGCTACCTGTAACAAAGATATACGGCTAGACCGCTAGAAATCCCCGCGACAAGTTGGTTTTTGAAAATTAACGAGGTTACAATACTCGGATTAAAGGAAGTTGCGTAGAGCAAGAGCAATGAGCCATATATTAGATAAAATCGACACTGTTTACCCATTCCCACCGAAACCAGTTCCATTAAGCGAAGAAGAAAAAGCATCTTACATTGAGCGTATTAAAAAGTTACTCAAAGAAAAAGATGCGGTACTTATCGCGCACTATTATACCGACCCTGAGATTCAAGCCCTAGCTGAAGACACTGGCGGGTTTGTTGGTGACTCGTTGGAAATGGCGAAGTTTGGTAATCGTCACCCTGCAAGTACATTGATTATTGGTGGTGTTCGCTTTATGGGCGAGTCGGCCAAAATTCTGACACCAGAAAAGCGCATTCTAATGCCAACGTTGGAAGCGGAATGTTCGCTCGACCTTGGCTGTCCTGCGGATAAGTTCAGCGAGTTTTGTGATGCTCACCCTGATCATACGGTTGTAGTTTACGCAAATACTTCAGCAGCGGTTAAAGCCCGTGCCGACTGGGTCGTTACATCGAGCATTGCGCTTGAAATCGTGGAACACTTAGACGCTGAAGATAAGCCAATTATTTGGGGACCAGACCGTCACCTAGGATCGTACATCGCTAACAAAACTGGCGCAGATATGCTGCTTTGGCAGGGTGAGTGTGTGGTTCATGATGAGTTCTCTGCTGATGCGCTACGAAAAATGAAGAGCGTGTATCCAGATGCGGCTATTTTGGTTCACCCTGAGTCACCAGCAAGCGTCGTAGAACTTGCCGATGCCGTTGGATCAACGAGTCAGCTGATCAAAGCAGCGAAAGAGCTTCCTCACAAACAAATGATCGTTGCGACAGACAAAGGCATTTTCTTTAAAATGCAGCAACTTGTGCCAGAGAAAGAACTTATCGAAGCGCCAACCGCAGGTGCAGGCGCAACATGTCGCAGCTGTGCACACTGTCCTTGGATGGCAATGAACGGTTTGAAAGCAATTGAGAAAGCGCTTAGTGAAGGTGGTGAAGAGCACGAAATTTTTGTTGATGAAGCGCTACGTGTGAAATCACTTATCCCACTGAACCGCATGCTAGATTTTGCTGAGCAGCTAAATATGCAAGTGAAAGGTAATGCTTAAAAAGTAGGCGTAACTGAAAGTAAATCTCAAAAACCAGCCGAATATGGCTGGTTTTTTTGTGTCTTACTATCAATGAGTTACTATTGATGCAATCAATGAATATCGAGGTCATAAATTTATGGCGGTGTGGTTAGTAGTTAAAAAGTGGCTTAGTTCCCACCTTTTTAAATTGAGCAACCGAAGCCTTCTCATCTTTAGTGGCTTATATGTGAGCCTTTCATGGTGGCTGCTGGTTCTCGCTGGTGAAACAGCATTAACAGACAGTTTCGCTAACTTTATCTATTACCTCATGGTTACGGCGAGTACGGTGGGTTATGGCGACCATTCTCCAGTAACAGATATGGGTAAATGGGTTGTCGTACTATTTGTAATCCCCGGCGGTTTGAGCTTATTCGCCGCATTATTGGGGCGTGTCGCTGGAGCAGCGATGGACTATTGGCGAGCGGGTATTTTAGGAAAACGGAGAGTAAGAGTGGAAAACCATATTGTATTGTTGGGCTGGAATGGATCGAGAACGATGCACCTTATTCGCATGTTACAACATGAAGAAGAGGGAAAGCGCCCGATTGTTTTATGCAGCCGTTCAGAAATAGAGAACCCGTTACCTGGCGAAATCAGTTTTATCAAAGTGACCAGTTATACCGATTCGCAAGAAATGAAAAACGCCAATATTGCCGAAGCCGCTTGCATTATTGTGGATAATCTCTCGGACGACATTACCTTGTCAGCCGCTCTATACTGCGCATCTGTAAACCCTTCCGCTCATTTGGTCGCTTACTTTAAAGATGAAGCGCTAGGCCGACTTCTAAGTCAGCATTGCCCGAAAGCGGAATGCATACCTGCTGTTGGCGCAGAAATGTTGGCAAAAGCGGCGGTTGACCCGGGCTCAAGTGCGCTTCATCAGGAGCTTTTGGCTTCAACACGAGGTATGACGCAATACTCAGTTATTTATCCTGAGGGGCAGTCTGCCACCACTATTGAGAATCTCTTCGTTTTTCTCAAAAGACGCCATCATGCCACGCTGATTGCTTTTGATATTGGCGATGGTATTCAACTCAACCCAGATTTAGATGCTGAAGTACCCGCGAGTACCAAGCTGTTTTACATTGCAGATGAACGTATTGAAGATTTTGCCTGGAAAGAAATGAACAAGGAACAATAATGCACATGATTGCTGGCCTGTTAGCAGGCTTCCCAAACTTTTTACTCTATTTCTCTGTTTCTATTATTTTTGTATTGGCGTTTAAGTTCATCTACGTCAAGTTGACGCCATACGATGAGTGGCATCTGATTAAAGAAAAACAAAATACAGCAGCAGCGATTGCGCTAAGTGGGGCTTTCCTTGGTTACTGTCTCGCGATTTCGGGGGCGGCAAAAAACTCAGTCAATATCGTCGATTTTATGGTATGGGGCGTTGTCGCAATGCTTGCTCAAATTATCGCATTTGCAATTGTACGCTTTATTTTACTTCCGAAAGTGGCAGAGCGTATCGAAAAAGATGAACTGCCAGCCGGTATTGTATTAGCAGCAGTTTCTGTTTCGGTTGGCGTATTGAATGCCGCGTGCATGACCTACTAGGAGGAACGATGAAGCGGAGTTCTAACGTTAAACGTTCTTCCATGGACAAAAGCTTAAAGCTTGGGAAAATTCTTCCCTTTGCTGCCTTTGGTGGTATTTTCTTCTTTGCTACGTACGAGTCAAAAACAGAAGGGTACATTTTTTCTGATGCTGATGAGTGTAAATCTAACTCGCCTGAGTTTAGTGAACAGTGTGACATTGCATACCAAGAAGCTTTAGCTCGTGCCGAACAAAATGCCCCTCGCTACCGCAGCGAGTTCGAATGCGAGAATGATTTCTACGAGGATGATTGTTACTACAGTTCCAGTTCCCGAGCTTATGTACCTAACTTTGGCGGTTTTTTTTACAGTCGCTCATTAAGCGGGTTGAAAGGTTATAACAAGAGCTATTACTCAGAGCCGATGTACCGTTATAAATCCAAATTCTATAATGGAGCAGGGCAATTCTTTGGCTCCTACCGAAATCAGCCGACCAAAGTTGCGACGAATAGCCTTAATAAACGTGGTGGCGGCACCATTGGCAGGGCGATGTCTCGAGGCGGGTTTGGTAAAGCGGTGTCGGTCAGTCGAGGCGGTTAAAAAGCACTATGTTTCGACGAGAAATACAAGAGCGCGAAAACTGGCGTGAATTAGCACGCCAGTTTGGTTTTGGTTTCCATACCATGTATGACCAACCGTATTGGGATGAGAGTGCTTACTATCAATTCACGCTGGAGCAAATTGAGCGCGATATAGAAGCGCCCACTGAAGAGCTGCATCAGATGTGCCTGGCTATTGTGGATGAAGTCGTTCGGAGTGAGCGGTTGCTGACGCAATGTGCGATCCCTGAATCTATGTGGGAGCAGGTCGCTTCTTCATGGAGACGAAGCGAATCTTCGCTTTATTCGCGGCTGGATTTCGCGTACAACGGGACCTCGCCAGCAAAATTACTGGAAAACAATGCGGATACGCCAACCAGCTTGTTTGAAACTGGCTTTTGGCAGTGGGTGTGGCTAGAAGATGTTGTAAATAAAGGTCGAGTTCACCAGAGCGCGGATCAATTCAATATTCTTCAAGACTTTTTGATCGAGCGCTTTGCCGAAATAGCAAAATACCAACCAGGACAAACACTTCACTTTAGCTGCTGCAAGTACACTGAAGAAGATAAAGGGACTGTCCAGTATTTAGAGGATTGCGCGCGAGAGGCAGGGTTAGCAACGGCATTCGTGCATGTCGAAGATATTGGAGTGACGGAAGATGGTCTGTTTGTGGATGCTGACGACAGAGCGATTCGTTGGATGTTTAAGCTTTACCCTTGGGAGTTTATGTTTGAAGAGGAATATGCGAAGTACTTAGCGACTGCGAACGTAAACTGGTTAGAACCGATGTGGAAGTCGATTCTATCCAATAAAGCACTTTTACCGTTATTGTGGGAGCGCTTTCCTAATCACCCGAACCTTTTGCCCGCTTATTTTGCTAACGATTCAAAAGCGAACACTATGAGAGATTATGTCATCAAGCCACTATTTTCTCGAGAGGGCGCGAACATCGAGATCGTCATCGATGGAAAACGTTTTGTTAAAACGTCAGGGCCTTATGAATCTAAATTCAATATCGTCCAGCAATACCATCCACTACCTAAGTTTGGGCACAACCATACGTTAATTGGCAGTTGGTTGGTCAATGATAGAGCTGCCGGTATTTCGATTAGGGAAGACAGTAGCTTAGTGACTCAAGATATGGCGCGGTATATTCCACATGTAATTTTAACATGATCAAAAAAGCTCTCCATTTGGAGAGCTTTTTGTCTATTCAGCCGTTCAATCTTGATGGTCGACAGCGTTGCGTCTATTGTTCTTCAGCTAATGCAACACCGCGCTGGGTAAGACCACATAACATCACTGGCATTGCATTGAAGATCTCTTCAAACTGCTCTAAGCCTTCCATACCTTGTTCGGCCAATGTTTCAATGGTTGTTTCTGGGTCGTAAAGCATAGTAAGAGAAAGTAAAACACCACCGAGTAGGGCATTATCTTCGCTATCCTCAGGCATCAACGTTTCCCAGTCATCACGCGCAAGTTGCCAGCCTTGTAATACACCTTCACAGAAATCGCGAGCCTGACTTGTTACAATGTCTTGCTCATCTAGCGCGCACCCTGCAGGCCACTGCCAAGTGCCTTCTAGGAGAGCGGGACGAGTTTGGTTCCACATTTGTACAATCTCGTCAATGTACTGCTCTAGTTGTTCACCGTCAGTAAATGGCGCTGTTTCTTCTCCACCCCATAAGAATGGTAACCACTCTTGAGGCATTAATACGTTTGGCGCTGCAGCCATCGCTGTTACAAAGCCTTGAGTTTTTGCTAGGTTTAGTAGTTTACCGTCAAGTTCTGGGAGAGAAAGGATGTCTTGTAGTTTCAAAATAGAATACCATTTGTTAATGGGCTGGTTGATTGCGCTCATCTTACCAATCAATTAGTGATAAATCGATATTAGGGAATGATTCACACATCTATGGAAATTCGCTCATCACTTAGAAAAAAAAGCATTCTCGCCCTAACACTTTACCTGTGCTTCTTTATCGCCACTATCGGTTCTGTCGCCTATTTGGTTGTTGAGCCACCGGTTAGACAAAAGCTAGAGCAAAACCTAGAGTTACGTACCCAACTCCTGGCTCTTGAGATAAAAGAGCCCCTCCTCAGTTCTACAGGTGTATTGAGCAGCTTAGTAGGGCTAGCCCAAGGGACTGAAAATATTCAATCTCTCAACACAATAATTCCACATATACTTCAATTGAGTGACAAGATGCTTGTTAGTGGTGGCGTATGGCCTAAACCCGAACTAAAAGCAGAACAATGGAGATATAAAAGTCTATTCTTCAATAAAAACAGTGATAGTGGTATTGACCAAATTCACTCCTACAATAACCCCGAATCTGGCGGTTATGATAATGAAGCCTGGTATGTCGCTGCCGCCGATGCTCCGGTAGGTTCTGTTAGTTGGTCTACGGTTTACATCGATACCTTTACTCAGGTCCAGATGATTACCGCGTCTTCTCCGTACTACCAAAACGGTCGATTCGCTGGAGTTGTAACGGTAGACCTATCACTTGATGCACTTTTTCAGTTTATTCGAGAGCACACGAACCAGCATTCTTTGGGGGTAGTGGTTCGCGATGCTGACTCAAACGTGATTATTGAACACAACTTTCAACTGACGGACGAAATTTATGTCAGCGAGCTTGATTTCGGAGAGTTCGATTGGCGCATGGAAGTTGTCAACGCAAAAGCTAAAGTCGCCGATCAAGTGTTTGAACAAGTGATGAGCGTTGAGGGGAGGATCATTCCATTTTTGCTCTTGTGTGTCTTGGTCGGTTACTACTTACTGAATCGCTATATTGTTGAACCAATTGTTCGCATTGCCGCTAAGATTGATGACTCGAAAACTGGTGGGATCATAGATATTGACTACGATAGCGATGACGAAATCGGACAGCTTATCGAGAAGTTCAATGAAAAGACGATCTATTTAGAGCAGGAGAGAATAAAAGCTCAGGCTTCGACAAACGCTAAAACGGCATTCTTAGCCACATTGTCCCACGAGATTCGCACACCAATGAACGGTGTACTAGGAACTGCCCAGATACTGTTAAAAACACCACTTACCGATGAGCAGCGTAAGCACCTGAGAACACTTTATGATTCAGGTGATCACATGATGACATTACTCAATGAGATTTTAGATTACTCAAAAATTGAACAAGGGCATGTTGAGTTTGAAAATAAGCCTTTCCCAATTGAGTCGATTATCGGCAGTATCAAGAGTGTTTATCAAACTCTATGTGCAGAAAAAGGTCTTCGCTTTAGAGTCGTCTCGCATTTACCAACGGGTCGTTGGTACAACAATGACAAAGCCCGTTTGCGTCAAGTACTGTTCAATCTACTCAATAACGCTGTTAAGTTCACCGATCGTGGCATCGTAGAGGTAGAGTTAGCCGAGAAATCGAGTAAGGCAGGCACCAAGCTGATACTAAAGGTAAAAGATACAGGAATTGGTATTTCAAAAGAGGCACAAAAACGCATTTTTCGTCCTTTTGAGCAAGCGGAGTCATCAACGACTAGACGGTTTGGTGGTACAGGGCTTGGTTTAGCAATAGTCAAAGAAATCGCGGAACATATGGGTGGGCAAGTGGTTGTAGAGAGTCAGGAGGACGCTGGAACGACTTTTACTGTCGAAATTGCCCTTACACCTTGCAAGCCGGGTAAAGTAGAGTCAATCAATACACATAAATTGAACTGTAAAGGGTTGAAAGCACTCATTGTTGAAGACAACCGAACAAATGCGATCATTATGGAAACTTTCCTCCGAGCCAAGGGCTTTGAGTGCACAAGTGTCGAAAATGGTCAGCTTGCAGTCGATGAGGTTGCGAGCAAACCATTTGATTTGATACTGATGGATAATCATATGCCTGTTCTAGATGGCGTTGGGGCCATATCAGCCATTCGAGCAATGAGTTCACCTGCTAAGTCGGTACTGATTTTTGGCTGTACAGCGGATGTGTTCAAAGAAACACAAGAACGTATGATTAATGTAGGAGCAGACCACATAATAGCGAAACCAATAGTGGAGTCTGAATTAAATGATGCACTGTATCTTCATGCGACACAGTTATATCAGTACCAATCCGGACTTTGATGGAAATGCAGCAGATAGCTTTAATGCTGAAAAGTGGTTACTCAACTTCTATGTCGCTCTAGATAATGGACATCTTAATGAAGCACTTGAGGCTATTTCAGCGATCATTGCGGAGGCTCCCCTTGAACTCAGTGACGACGTTTCTTCAGTCGCTGAACGGATAAGAAGTAACTTAAAGCGTCAGCAATCCCCAGACCAAGATGATATCGATACATTAACGATTTTGCTGGCCTCACCATAACTGAATCAATATGGCGCAACTGTGAATTGTTCTTACTATTCATACGTCATCCAGCTTCGTGACAAACTCTTCTAACCTGCAATGAACAGGCTTGCAGTTTTACTTTTACGAGTAAAGCAGCAAGACCTTCTACTGTGATTATATCGGTAATACTCTGAATTTTCGCAGCTTGGTAGCATAAGCTATAGGAGTGACTGTTTACAGTCCGAGTTTTGTTCTAACTTTACGTCAAAATAATTATCGTAACCCCTTTTTATGTAAGTGAAATCCGTGTTTTTGTACCATTTTTACGTAATTTTAGGCGTTTTTACTCGCCATTGGTGAAAAAAACTACTTTTACTTTAAAAGTTGGTTATAAATTTACAACTTAATTTTAAATACAGAGCCATAAGCTAGTTTTTGTGTTCTAATTGCATCATTAACTGGTTTGATGTCTTTTTAGTGGTTAATAGTTTTATTATTTTTATTAATTGCAGTGTTTAATTTTAAGGGTTTTGTAAATGAAGTCTCGTGGACCATTTTGTATTCGTCACGCCGCAGCGGATACCTTTGCTATGGTTGTTTTTTGCTTTATCACAGGGATGATTGTCGAGATTTTGATTTCAGGGATGACATTTGAGCAATCTCTAGCATCGCGTACGCTATCGATTCCAGTGAATATCGCCATTGCTTGGCCGTATGGGGTTTTTCGTGATTGGATGCTGCATCAAGGTAGTAAGGTGTCACCGTCTTCCTTTATGAAGAACATCTCTGATCTGGTCGCTTATGTACTATTTCAATCTCCAGTTTATGCGGGTATTTTATTCGCAGTTGGCGCGTCTACAGATCAAATTGTGACCGCAGTGGCAAGTAACGCTGTTATTTCTTGTGGCATGGGTGTGTTGTATGGGTACTTCTTGGACATGTGCCGCCGTTGGTTCCGTGTTCCCGGTTATTCTCAAAGCATGTAAATGCCCCAGTTTTGCTCAATTTAGTTACTTAGTGAGCAATCGATTCGAAAAGGGCGCTTTTTTTTATGTTTAGCCTTGACCATCAGGCACATAATCATTAAATTAGCGCCTCGTTAGCCAATGATGCTAACCAAAATTTGATTCGGTGAGTTGTCCGAGTGGCTGAAGGAGCACGCCTGGAAAGTGTGTATACGGCAACGTATCGAGAGTTCGAATCTCTCACTCACCGCCACATTCTATAAGCCCTTGTAGTGTAAGAACTTCTTATAATACAGGGGTTTGGTGTTTTAATGTAAGCTGCCTACTGGTACAAAGAGTAGGTACAATGTCGAACATCATGGCAAGTCCTTATAAGCATCCTCAAACTGGTGTTTACTACTTTAGAATGGCTGTCCCAAAAAAGCTGGTTCCTATAATCGGTAAGACAGTCTTCAAGAAATCTCTTCAAACGAAAAACCTTTCTGAAGCAAAGCAGCGATTTCCTCAGCATCTTGATGATGCGCTCAAGCAAATCGACTTCGCTAATTTAAAGCTATCTAATTCATCTGATATTGAGCTTAATGTCCGTGATTGCGCGATCATTGCCGAGCGTTGGTATCTGCGTGTTAAAGATGAGGTTGATGGTAATGGTAACTATGATTGCTATCTTCGATATGAATGGTATGGCGTTGAGGGCGATAAGCGTCTCCACGTATTCGGCTTGTCTGACACATTTGAGTTTAGTGGTCTAGATGCGTCAAAAGCTACTGAAGAGGAATACCAAGAGCTTTTGGAAGGTTTTAAAGACTTCATTGAGGAGCAGCTAAAAATAGAAGGTTTAGTTGTATGTGAGACAAGCGCTTCATATAGACGTTTGGTCTGTGCCTTTTATGATTACGCCCGTCGAGTTGAGTCTCTCTGCTTGGCTCGTCACAAGCGAGACTTTGGGTATGAGCCAGTGACCAGTTCAATCGCTAGTGAGCCCATTTCAGTGTCTAAGCCTGATAAGATACCGTCTAGGGTTTTGAAACCATCTCAGAACTCCATTTCGAGCCTATTGAAGCGTTACCTTGAGTCTGCATCTATTAATGGCAAAGCTTCTCAATCCTTGGCAGAGGTTGAGTCTCAGATAGAGCGTCTTATAGAGATAATAGGGGATCTAGACGTTGCTGATGTAACCAGAGGTCATATCTCAAAATACAAAGATACCCTGTTACAATTACCTAAGTCTAAAGCTAAAGAAATTAGAAACAAATCAGTACCTGAGCAGCTTGAGCTTGTTAAGACAAAGGGGCTCGAAACAATAGCTCCTTCAACCGTTAAGACTATTCTCAGAAAGACTTCTCCTGTATTTGGCTATGCTGTTGAGCTTGGTCTGATAGACGTCAACCCATACAAAGGTGTAACACTTCCCAAAGTGCAGAATAAGTCAGCGGTTGCCGAAGCTAAAGGCTTTAGCCCTAGTGAGATCAACCAGTTATTTCAGTTTGATATATTCACTGACGCTACTGCTAATAAGCCTTATGGCATGGCTTGTTATTGGGTACCACTTCTATGCAGGTATACGGGCTCTCGGATTGAAGAAATGGTTCAACTTAGAAGGTCAGATATACAACAGTCAGACGAAGGTATTCATTTTATTTATGTTCGTGAGGGTGAAGAGCAGAACGTAAAAAACGTTAAGTCAGTTCGACAAGTACCGATTCATGATCATCTCATTGATTTGGGCTTTTTGGATTATGTGGCGTCCTGTGGAGAGTTTTTATTCCCTGAGCACAAGCCAAACAAACACGGTAAAAGGTCTGGTGCTATTGGTAAGTGGTGGAGTAAACAAGTCAAGACGTTAGGTATAACCAAGCAGCCATCACACTCGTTTAGACACTCTTTGAGAACAGCTTTGCGTGGCCTAGGAGTGGTTGATTCTGTTAGTGATGCTATCACTGGTCACGCTCCGGCTAATATCGGAGCAGCATACGGTACGGTTGATATGAAGGCTAAGAAGAAAGCAATAGACTGTTTGCCTAGGTTGGCTGTCCAACGTCTTTGGTAGCTTTTAGTTAGTGTCTTTACACTGTTGTGTACACCTAAAGTCTCCCCACTGTACACACGTGTACACTTTGGTTTGAATTAGCCCGTAGGCCTTGTGGGATAAGGCTTACGAGCTCACAATGTCATTTCTATAACTCGTAGTTTTCTGTTACGTTAGGGGCTTTATTTCCACTATTTTTATCTTGAATACTTCCTTCGATAGTCCCAGCTTTTTCCAGCCACTTACTCCGTTGAGATATCGAGATACCTAGTTGAGAGCCCCTAGTGAACTTCCTTAAGCCTTCCCTGAAGATATCCTCTCCAAAGAACTCAACGAGGCGGCTGATGCTCTTTGAGACGTCTTTAATTTGCTTTTGCTCCCACTGCTCATCATCTTTGTCAGGCACATACTCCTTACCCTTAAAAGCATCTGAGAGTCGTCTAATCTTCGGGAAACCCTTAGAGTCCCAACAGCTTTGGGGTAGGTAATAACGTGACTCCAAGCCAAACTTGAGGTTTTCAACAAAGCTCTCTAAGTCGTTCATCTCGATGTCATTCCCTAATGCTTCTTTGCAAGCTTTTAAGCCGTTAGCGATGTGTCCAGCTTGACCACGGCTACACCCAACAAGCTCCTCTATTTGAGAGACGCTTAGGCCAAACTCTCGGTTAACAATTAGCTTGCGAAACTTAGCTTGCGTTGCTTCATCTTTAGTAACTCCAACCCCATGTGCTTGGTTGACATCTTGGGCTGCTGAGAATGCCTCAGCGTAGGTACGGTTTTCTATGATCAACGAGTTAATCATTAATTCAGCATCAGGGTTTTCTTCAAGGTACTTCAAACAAGCTCCAGTGCGGTGGAAACCATCCACTACGTAATACTTGTCATCAATCACAAAAACAGTGATAGGTTGCCTTATAGGCTGTCCATTACGAAGGTCTTCAAGAATCTCCTTACTTTGGCTCTCTTGCTTAATCTCTTGCGCTGAACGTTCTCGTTTGTCTTTTATGAGTTCAACGTCACGGGCTTGCATCGCGGGATCGAGTATGAGAGTTCGAGGGTCTAAATACGCAAATCTGCTATCTGCCATGAATTGATTCATAGTGTGTTATGTACCTGTAGGTCTATGACTGATTATTAATGTTTCTCTTTTTGGTTTGATTGGAACCCTAGGAGGGGGGAGGGTTCGGGGTAATACATATCGAATACGATTGCGGCGTACCGTTACGCACACACAAAATGGGATTTATAAAACTTCATTTTTTTGGTAATTACGGTGTACTAAGTCTTTGCTAAGGCTCTTTGGACTGTGGATAAGGAGACTCCTATTTCGGAGGCAATCTTTCTCAAGGAAAAACCTTGTGAGCGTAGCTCAGCGATACGCTGGTGGTTAGTTGTGTTAGTTGGTCTACCTTTATATTTCCCTGCTGCTTTAGCTTTCTCAATGCCTTCCTGACGTCTTTCCTGAATCATTGCTAACTCGAATTGAGCTACAGCTCCTAGCATGTTCAGCATGAGCTCAGACATATGATCACTTCCACCAGCATTAAAGCTTAGGTTTTCCTTGTGGAATCTCACGCTAACACCTTGGCTAGTCCAGTCGTTTATTAGTTGCTTCAAATCAACCAAATTACGAGCTAGGCGGTCGATGCTATGAACGTGGATTGTATCTCCTTCTCGAACGTAGTCTTTAAGAGCTTCTAATGCTGGTCGTTTAGTTGAACCGCCACTGCATTTATCTGTAAAGCTCTTATCAAAGGTGATACCAGAATCTGTAAGTTGACGGTCTGTATTTTGGTCTGTGGTCGAAACACGTAGATAAGCTATGTGTGCCATTAGGTGTACCCGTTTAACTCTAAGATGTTAGAAATTTTATTGTGGTCACAATTTTAATTCAACCCTAATGGGTACTGTTTGATCAAGGTTTGACCGTAGTCGTTTGGGTATACCTAATGGGTATATACTATCGTTTAATTTGATGGAACCAGCTATTTACTACGGTAATGCCCTCTAACGTATGTCCCATCTTTTCTATAGTACCCATTAACGTGTACTGTTTTCGGTTTACCCGTGTAATTACTTATATCCCCATAACAAGAGCCGTTTTCCGCGCATGCTCCATTACTGATCGAAGGTTGAGTTGTGTGCTTCTCTGATGCGCTAATTGCCTTTACTTGAGCTGCTGTTAGTAAACTTTTGTCACAAGACCAAGTAAGACCATTAACACAGTTACTGTAGTTAGTCTGAAGTTTAGCTTTACGTACTGCTTCTTTCTGAGAGTTTGTT